>NZ_CFQVBI010000038.1:0-83711 GCF_986095205.1 Megamonas sp.
AAAGATCTTATAGAGTTACAGAAAAGTAAACATGTACTAAAAGACTTATTAGGAACTATCGAAAATTTAAACAATAAACTTAAAACTTTATCAAATGACATTAGAACAATTTCAAAATCTTAAAATCGGCGACATAGTAGTAGCTAAATTAGTTAACTCAAAACAAAGTCGCGTTAACCCTGTTACTAATATTGACAGAGGAAATCTAAAACTACACATCGGTAAGAGTGGAAAATGGCGTAGCTATTTGCAATTTGAAGTATTAACTGCTGAATATGTAGTTAAATGGATCAAACGAAGAATAGATAGTAAATCATCTCCTCACTTTACTATCGAAATTAAGAGTGATACTGAAGTAACATTTAAAGTTCATAAAAAAGTACAATTCAATCAATGAAAAAGTTAACAGAACAACAAAAAGTCAGAAGGCAAATATTATTTAATATGCCTTATTTATTGCTTACTTTTCTTATCAAAGAAAAAGTATTAGATAGCTTTTTAGACGGCAGTAGTAAATATGCTCATGATAATAAAATAAACCTAGAATCATTTTATAGAATATTAAGAATTCCTGATATGGCAATTGAATGTACACTTATATGGAGATATACAAAAGAAGGACATCATTTTTGGAGAAAACTTCACAATAAATATAAAAACATATGGGAAATGAACGATTCTGGCGCATTGTTATTACTATCAGATTATTAGTATACTTACTAATATTATTAGCAATAGTAGTAACAATAGTATTTGTAGCAAATAGTATTTAATCAATAAATAATTATTATGCAAAAGTTAATGTATTTTTTATTTGGACTCATAACTGCATTATTTGCAGCTGTGATGATTATTGAACATCAAGGAATATATTTCTTTGATGAAGAAGTGTACGGACTGTTATATACCGATTATTGGAATTATTGGTATTACTCTAAAGTAGTGATAATCGCACTATTTATATTCTGCGTATTATCTTTCGTATATACACTTGGTAGTGGATATAAAGATAAAGACAATGGATACAAAGAAATCAAACCAAGCTGATTTAGCAGATATATGGTGGGATAAATTTGAAAACTGGTATGAAACACATCCAGTTACAAGAGTATTAATTGTAATAGATGCAATATTAATAGCATTTATATACTTAGTATTAACTTAAAAACATTATCAAAATGAGTGAATTTTTATTATTACATGACCACGAGTCAAAAGGAAGACCAGCTGCTGTAAGAAAAAGTATTATTGCTTTAATTATTCCATCAGAAGATTATTTAGACGGAGCAGTCATTTTTACTAAGCCTGGTGATGAAGAATGTGTAATTCTTGAAGCAGAAGAATCAGTAACAGAGATTTATAATATGTTAAACAATTAAACAACATTTATCAAAAATGAAAAGTAAACATGTATTTTGGCTAATTATTGCAATATTTGCATTAATAGCTTTTGTCAATTGTGTAAGACCTCGTAGTCCTAAAGAAAAACAAATCCCTGAAACGGATACAATTGAACAAGTAGTAGCACCAACAGTACAAGAAGTGCTACAATGGCGTGAAAGTATGAGATTAGACAAGTATGTAGATAGTGTGTTCTTAGTTATGCCAGAACAAGTACTAACTCAAATACTTGTAACTAAAGGTACAGATTTATCAAATCATGAAATTGTTTCTATATATATTAGTAACAAAGACTTTTATGATAAATTAATAAAGAGGAGTATGGATATACAAAAGGAATATATACCAGATAGTATGCCAAGGTCCTCATTACCACAACTTAATAGTGACTCAATTCATGAAGCCGTTAACTATTAAATTAAACAAGGTTACTTCAGTCTGTGAAGATAGGAGTAATCGTTCTTACTGTGAGAATCAGTGACAAACATGTGGGGCTTATATCTAATCATTTCAGAGGGCAGCATTGCTGTCGTTTGAAGGTAGGTGGAGGAGATTAGTATTAGTGCAGACGTTAAAACCATGTACTCCAATAAGATTAGTTTGACAGCTATATCTGCTTATGAGTTAAAACTAAGTGAGAGTCATTTTAATTAGTATTTCAATTAAGCTGTATTAGTGTAGAAGTTACACAACGATGTGAATCGTCGAGCCTGCAATATACTGCAATATATTGTATAAACTGTTACATGCCTTCTTTATTTACTGTAAGCGTACAGTAGAAAATGTGTGTTAATATATAATTAAGATTGATAAAACCATCTAGTTGCAGCTAGACGTCCTCAAAATATTGTATAATTAAAACTATTAAATATGAAAGAATGAATATTTTTAAGAAAATCAAACTGAAAATCAGTAGTTACAGAAGGCTAAAAGCCTATCATAGTAACATCAAGCGACTTGCTGAATTAGAATTATTAGATAATCCTAAACGGCAGAAAGAAGTTGCATTACGTTCACAATGTTTAATTCATGGGCACAAATGGAAAAATGAGCCTAATAACAATGAATTAAATATTCCTATTACTAAAAGAACTTACTGTGAAAGATGCGGTAAGTACTATAGTCAAGAAATTTATAAACAACTTTAAATTCATATCAAATGAAATCTTTAAACTTTGTAATTATTGGAATCCCTGCATCAATCAATCAGGAAAGTATTGTAACAGCAGTAGCTCTTATGGCTAAAAAACTTGGTTTATCAGAAGTACATACAGAAATACTTGAAACAAGTAAATTTGTAACTAGTTCTTCAAATAAACAAATGATTGAAAACATCTTGAAAGATATTATTACTGTGTGTACAGCAGCTGGTCTAATGAATATCGCTGCAATTAATGCCAATTTTTGGAAATTAATTGAAGATGGTAAGTTAACTAGACCACAAATTGAGATGATGCTGGATGAAAAAGAAGTTACAATCGAGTATCTCAACAAAAAGGGATGCGCTTATATCTTTGATCTTTTAGTACAAGCAATTAGAGTGTTATAATCATGGGAAAGACCTATAAAGAATCTCATTTTCCAGGTTCTAAGCAATCAGGAAAAGCAGCTGAATATCAGTCTAAAAAGAGAGTTAGACATTCTAAAATGCAACCGTATAAAAGGGAAAGAGCTATAGTATAATTTTTGTTATAAGTGAAATTATAAGCAGAAAACAAAAAAGTTTAGCTAGAAAGATGCATAATAAACTATATCTAAAGGAAGCATTATTAGATGGAACATCTGTTCTTAAGGTGTTTAGAACACACTATAAAGCACATAAATCTAATTTTAACAACTTAGAAGCATATTATCGTCGTCTTTATATAAAGCTAAAAGAGAAAGAGGAAATGAAGAAGAAATTCTTAAGTGAAACACTTCCTCGAATAAAAGAAGCAAATAAACGTTGAGAAGCTGCATATTTAGCAGCTATTGGCAAGTAAACAGAATTACTAATTAAGTAGTTATGATAGAATCCAATCAACACAGAAGGTTATAACGCCAGACCCCTAAAGGTGATTAATACCTACGGACTATACAACGGTCAACCTTATTTAAGGTCAGGAGAAGGAAAAGGGCTAGCTATCAAATAAGGCGTACGAATAGATAGTATAACTTTCTATTTCTTTATTATTATGTGGACAAAAGAAGAACTAGAAAAGAAAACAAAAGAAGAACTAGTAAACATTATTATTAAAATGCAGATAGATATTCGAGAAGAAAGAGATGAAATCTATCGCAGACGTTTATTAGATACTTTTTAAAAATTATTCATTCACTTAAATAAATCAATTATTAACAATTAAAAATCAAAAAATTATGAAGAATTTTATGAAATTAACTGCAATTATGTTAGGTGTAGCAATGTTACGTGACAAAGCAACTGATGAAAATTACAACTTTGAAGCTGGTATGAAAAAACAAGAAGAAAAAGACGGTAAAGTTGAAGCATCAGCAGTTACTGAAGCAAAGAAACAGATCCAACAAGAACAACTTGAACGTGAATCTCGTGAAGTAAAACGTAGAATTCAGGATTGTGAAAAAGCTGTTTCTAGAGCAGAAAGATACGGACGTTTTGCATCAAAACACAAGAACATTATGAAAGACTTTTCTGAAGGACTGAAGAAAGCTCAAGCTGAATTTGAAGCTACTGGTGATTACAAAGCTTGGGACAAAAAGTACTCAGAACTCACAGACAAGAAAGACGAAGCTATCGCAAAAGCGAAAGAAGAAATCTTTGGTTCAAGATACGAAAATATCTATCTTTAATCAACATCCAAATTCTAAATGCTTTTATGCTAAATAGAATAAATGTGAACCCTGCAAACTATATAAGTCGCATTGTCGCATTGAGGAGTTCGGGGCAACATGAACTGAATTGACAGTTCTATTCAATGCTTTTATGCTAGTAATAGGATATTATGCCTACTGATCATGTGCTATAAATAGATCATTCTTTATTTAAATGCTTTTATGCTAACAAATAAAGGATAGTCTCATAGACGAAAAACAGTAAGTATATCAAAATACATATACATATAGTACTTTTATGTCTATATTTCAATCGAGTCTCTAGCTTGCTAGATGAGCACTTAGTATAATATGTATTCTGTCAAAGACTATAAATTCTAAAGTAATAGCAGCTTTATGCTATTATATACTAGATTTAATGCTTTTATGCTCATAATCAACGGTATGTACTATTACTTTAGAATTACATATTAAGTATAGAGAGTTTGATCGCTCTCTATACTACTAAAAGAGTATATTGCACTATTATATCAACCCAATGATATATGAAAACTCGTGTATGATGTATATCTCTCTAATTGAGGCGTTATCCGATCTGCCAGGATATGAAGGCGCAGAGGTGTGCAAAACTCTTTATATTTACAACTTAAAATTATTTATCATGAGCTATATTGCAGCAGATATGTGGGGTGAACATCTATTCTATAATAAACCTGTTAGATATGTTCATGAAACAACAAAAAGAAGTTGGTGGATAGATCCAAAACATAATAATTCTATTAGTGTACCAATAGGTACGGCTAAACTATTTAATGATGCAGGATTCTTATATACTCATTATGTACCATTTGATAAAAGAAATATGTGTTTTGGAGATAATCCTATAGAAATAAAAGTATATTGACTGTTAGGTCATTGGATGAATCGTTTGGACGAGGGTTCGACTCCCTCATGCTCCACGCCCTTTGCGGTTGAATAAAACAGTTGGAACAAACTAAAAATGTACGTGTACATATAACTAGTCCAATAACGGAGTGTCCCGCACGGTTGCAGCAAAGAACCGTTAGCTGCCGTTTGACCGTAGCGTATAACGGCACATTGGGGCATTATGGTTTTGACAGCGAGGATGAAAATGAATAGGTCAATAAATGTCAGAAATGACAAATCTTTTGTAACAGACTATACTCGTATCGCAGCGTGATACGATAAGTCAACGGCTAAGCTAATGTCGTAAAAAGCAGGTCACGGATCGTGCAATTGGTTAGACACAAGCAGACAATGCCTAAAAGTGTGGGTTCGAGTCCCACTCCGTGAACAATATTATTAAAAACTAAAAGTAAGAATATGGATATAGATCAACTATTAAAAAGTAAATCTCCTAAGGAGAAAATGGATTTTTTAAATTCAATGAGATGTAAAGTAACAACTAAGTTAAAAACTACCGATGAATACAAAATTTCAGAAGCAGTACTATTAGTAAATGAATTTATTAATAGTACATTTGAAGATGAACTAACTAAACCAGTTAAAATTGATAAAAGCACTGTAGTACTTCCTACAGAAATACTAGGGCAAGGTGTAGATCAAATACCTTTACAAAAGTATGATGTTATAAAAGCTAAAATAGGTCCATGTGAACATTATGGAGTAATCTATAAAATAGATGCAGAACTAAATATAGCTTGGGTAGTAAATATAACTAGTGATATTACTTTAGATAATTTAATTCCTATTAAAAAGAGTAGATTATTTAAAACATTCTTTGTAGCTTATTTTCATCCTATATTCTTAAATAAAAACAATTATACTTTTTGTAATATTTTTGATAATAAAGAAGAATTTGACGAAGCTGTAAGAATCATTAAAAAGTATTATAAAACAAATTTTAGAGTATGAAAACAGATTATAACAAAACAGCAATCATTCCTTTAGATTATAGTAAAGGAAGTAAAGGTTTATGACTAGCAGTTAAAAAGAATAATAAATATATTCTGAGATTACTAGCTATATTTGAAACAGCTCTCGTTGAACAAATCAAAATAAGTAACAGAGATTTGTTTGATTATAATGTATTTTACAATCTGAAAGAAGCGTTATTAGATTATGATTTTACTTTAACTAAAAAGAATTATAATCAATTAGATGCTTTAGCTTCAATAAATGAAAAGAAACATTATGAACAATACTTAAAAACATTTTGTAGATGAAAAAGACTTTAAATCAATTAAAGGCAAGTAGAAGGAACTTATCTCTTATGCTTTTAGCAGGTATGATTACTAATCTGAAACACATTAAACATTTTGTTAGAGACACAGAAGTAGTAATAAGAATAGATACACTGTTGGTAGCTATAGAAAGACTTAGATCTTCAATTAAAGAAACTACTTATGAATCGTGGTCGGCATAAAAAGAGTAAAGAAAAAGCATTCAATACTCAAGCAGAAATCTTAGACTTTATACAAAAAGAGCTTTATAGATTACTAGCAATAAGTGAAGATATATTAGCATGTAGTACACATGATTATTATGCAGAAGCGAGTATTAGTGATAATGATGGAAGAGACTATTATAAGATAGTTGCGTGGTATATTAATACTAGGTATTATCTTGATCGCTTTATGAGTGAAATCATAATAATACTTAATGGAGCAACTATTAAAAATAGTATCTATACAATTAGATTTGAATTTGGAAGTAATTCAAAAATATTTAAATATAAACATGAATAAAAAAGGCTTAAGAGGTTTTATTAGGAATAAATTGCCTAAGACTTGGGAAATTGTTCTTACAAGAGAACGTAAACTTACTGCGTTCATTGAGTATGTATATGAATCAACTCCATCAGTAATGAAGGGAGGTAGAGGTTGGCGACGTGGTGTACATAACATTACAGTCGGATACAATAGATGCAAAATCTATGAAATGTTTCAAGCTGAAAAGAGTAAAGAAGGCTTGATATATTGGGTAGGCATCTATAATAAAATTAAAGATCTTGAACATCAAATGAATTAACATGGAAATTGTTCAATATGTTCGCTGGACTGAACCAGGAGAGCGAGAAAGACTACAGGAAGTAATGCAGCAATGCAGTGGAGAAATGGAATTTAGAAAGAAAGTAGCTTCTGAATTCAACATTAGTCCAATGGATGCAGCAGTTGTAGTAAAAAGATTCAAAAACGAATTTATCAAAATACTTAAAACAAAAGGATTATGTTAAAAGCAGGTATGTGGGTCGCACAAGGTCCAGAAACTAATGTATTACTCCTTTTAAGCGGAGTAGAACCATTATTAGAAGTAGTAGGTGCAATTGATCTTAATTACTTTAAACAGAATGGTAAAGCTAAAGATCTTACTAAAGACAGTCCTGAAGTAGTAGATATTATGATGTATCCTGAAAAGTATACATTTGCATTACCATCTATTACTGAAGTAGTTGATAATGTAGGTATTGGTGATTTACAGACTCTAGAAGGCTTAGGAGAAGATTCTAGAAAAGATAAAATCATCGAAGAAGGTATTGCTTACTATAAATCAACTTTACCATTATATGGTATAGAACAAGCTAAAGTAAGAACTAGACTGCATTTAAAGAAGAAATACAGCCTAAAAATGTCTCAAGCTAACTATGTATTTACTGTAATTTGTAAAGCACTTAACAGAGAACCATAATGAGCGATTTTAAGAGACTTATTGAAGCACTCAATGCTGAATTAGAGGAACCTTATAGGTTTACTTTAGACAAGATTATATCTTCTGCAAATTTTGATACTAAAGTATTAGGATATGCAGATAGTGTATTGGATGATTGGGCAAATATACCACCTAATTTAAAATCTAAGATAGTTACTAGTAACACTTGTCTAAGTATCAATAAGTGGATAAATAGAAGACTGTGGATGGATATTCTTAACAATCTATTAGAAGATAAAATATTAAGTCTTCAGACTAGATTAGTAAGAGTAAGGATTGCTATTAATATGTCATTGAAAATGGCATATCCTCTCAATGAAGAAGAGAAAGAAGAATGGAGAGAACATATCTCAGATGTATTCTATAAAAGATGTCTAGCAGTAAATAATTATTATTGCAAAGAAATTATAAAACTTCCCTTCTGAATTTAAGGATTGTAGTTATTGGGTTAACTACAATCCACTAAAATTTAGCTATATGACACAAGAAATAATAGATCTAGTGGAGCAAGCTAAACAAGGTTCTCAAAAAGCATTTAGTAAGTTATACTATAAGTATAAAACTGATATTTGGTACACTATTATGGGTGTAGTTAAGAATACAGATGTTGCTGATGATTTAACATCAGTAGTATTTACTAAAGCTTATGAGAAATTATCTATGTATACTCAACATATTTCATTTAATATGTGGTTAAAGACTATTGCTGTTAATGCATCAATAGACTATATACGTAGAAACAAAAAAGAGCAATTAAATAACTATGTTGATGAGGATGAAAATCCAATTCAACTATCTGCTTTAGAGAGAAGTCCCGAAGAAGATTTAATTCTAAAGGAAAAACTAGATATAGTCTTACAAGCTATACCTACTCTTAAGAAGAAATATAGAGATTTGATTAATGCTCGCATAGATGGTTTATCTTATAAAGAGATAGCTAGTAAGCTTGCAATGAATGAATTAGCTGTAAAAGGTGATTTAAACAAAGCAAGACAAAAACTTAAACAGAAAACAGATTATTAACAAACACTTTCAACAATATGACTAGTTTTTGTTTACTCCTTTTAGGAGCATTAGCATCTTTTATCATTTCTAGAATGTGTAAAAGTGCTAGTTTGTACGTATTCTTAGTATGCGTACTTTTACTAGGCTTTGTTGTAGGTACTGGAGTAAAAAAGGTAGTTGCAAATACCTCAGATACTCCTTCTCAAGAGTTAGTTGTTACTATGGCTCCTAATCCCACATCTCAAGGTTCTACTGCTTTTGTAGGGACAGTAGATAACCAATCTTATGAAATGGGTCAGGAAGATGGAGGTGAGACGTTAGTAACAACTGATAGAGAAGATGTACTTACTATGCCTAACAATGCAGAGATAGAAGATGACAGTTGACTGCACTTAATTTCATAATTTAAGTGTATTAATTGTTAAGTTATTAATTTATTTAAAACATAATCAATATGGCAAAAAGAAATAAAGGTGGAAAGACTCCAAGTGCAAAAGCAGCAAGAAATTTAGAAGCTTTGAAAAAAGCTAAAGAAGCAGTAGAAGCTTCAGCTAAAGTAGAAACAACAAAAGTAGAAGATCCTAAACCAGAAGAAAAGAAGCCTGAAGAGAAACCAGCTGAACAAAAGAAAGGTGGTGTCTATCAGACTCCAATGGGTAAATCAGCATATGAAACTCATATGTTGTGCACAAAATCACCGTATATGAGTCTACTTTCTCTTAAGATTGAGAAAGACAGTAAAGGCATTGAAAATATCAAAGCCGAGTGGAAGAACAATGAAACTAGTGAAACTACTAGTGTTCTCTTCCCAGTATCTAATGTAAAGGAGGGAGACGGAATTGACGTCAAACGGATTAAGGAAGGAATTAAGAATCCTATTCCTGCTGAAGTTCCTGAAACTAAGCCAGTTGAGGAGCCAAAGAAGGAAGATCCTAAATCTACACCTACTGAAAAGAAACCTAAACAGCAGAAGCCAAAGAAGGAAAAAATAGAAGAAGTAGAAGCTGAAGAAATTGACATCAGCAGTGCTCCAACTATTAAACCAGCAGCAGCTCCTGCGCCTAATATCGTAACTCAAAACAGTGACAGAATTGATGCAAATCACTCAGTAGATTTGATGAATGCAATTCTGAAACGCCGTGAAGAGATTAAAGACGATCGGGCAATGTATCAAGCAACAGGAAAACAGGCAGACCTTATGATGTTTGTATTAATTCAGAAATGGAACGACCAGTTCAAGAATGATGCAAAAGAACAAGGTTTTACTGTGAACGAAGAAATGTTTGCATATTTGAATGAAACAGCTTCTTTGTTCCTCGGTGTTAATTTGCTTCCTAGCAAAACATCTGATGGACAGCTTGAGATTAACTTCAAAGATGCTGTCGCAAAGACAAATCCTGAAATGCAGAAAGCTTTAGAACAAGATGCTAAAGTTCCGCAAACTCAGGAAATGCCAAAACCCGAAGAATGTGTTACCGATGAACAGAAAGTAGCAGCAATGTGTACTATTATGAACATGCGGCACAAGCAGAAATCAGGAGGTATAGGTAAGAATGTAGCAAATATGATTGAATTTGCACGGGAAGCCTATAAGCTTGATAAAAATGCAGAACCAGCACAGGTATTAGCAACTGTATTGCTTAAGATGAAAGAAGCAGGACGGAATGCTACATTGCTTGAAGGTTGTGCAAATGCTATTTGGGGTAACCTAACAGGTAATTTGTCAGTCTTAGCATCTCATGCTTGGCTTAAGAATCAATTAACAACATACAACGATGCGCAAGTTGCTAATGTTGTGAAAGTATTCTTAGCTAAGAAGATTACTGATGAAACTGCAAAAAACAATAATTACGAAGAAGAAGCAAAACGGTATTCTCAATTAATTAGTGGAACTAATGATGATCTGATCAATCGTATTATTACTTCTGCTAATAACGAAGGTAAAGATGAAGACAAACTTGTATATCCGGAAATCAAGGGTCTAAATCTTAAAGGTAAACACATTTCAGCAATAAAGACTGTAAACAATCTGCGGATTGCTTATGGAGCAGAAATGAATGATAAGATGTTGAAACAAGTAATGCAGAAAGTATCTGGCTTGTATACATCAACTTCTTTAAATCCTCTTACTTTCTATATTGAGAAATCTGCGTATGCTACTAAAAAGTAACAATTAACGCATTATCAAAATGAGTAAAAAACCAACAGTTTTATTTACGCTAGCAATGCTAGCTTTCGGTGGATATGTAGGATTTGTAACTAACTATACAAATACCGCCACCGCACACGAGTATGTGATTCCGAAGTTCACAGATGTACCTCGGACAAAAGACTTTAATATTGATATTAATTTGAACAATAACGCTATAAAATTAAATGGACAAAGCAACCCAGAACAAAATATCAATGTTGAAATCAAAAAGAAAGACAGTATCATCTATCTAACTTCTATTGTAGAGAAGGAAGTACCTAAATACATTAAGGTAAGAGAACTGCCATCAGTTAAAGAGAATAAAACCACTTGTACGGATATTCTCCAAAGACTGAAACAACAACAATCAGAGAAGATGAATCTGAGTCGCAACTAGAATAGCCAATGCGATTATAGAGCTATAATGGTGTATATCCAGAGATATCTAAATCAAAGGATTAGAAAGTAAATGGTTAGATTACTTTCTTAAAATTAAGATAGTACAGAATATTAGTAGGAATAGAGTATAGCTACAACTATAGGCTATTACTGAAAGTATAATAACTTATTGTGTTTATATACTATCTATAAACTGAAGAGGCAATAAGATAGAGGGAGAGCGTGTACAACCCTCTTGTTTTTGGTGAGAACCGACTGGAGACAGAAACAGAAGACGCAATTAGTAGAGAGCAGTCTACAAAATTAAACAGTACAAGGGGAACGAAATCCTCTTAAGTTACTCGCAGACTTATCATAGTTTGAATCAAGAAGGAGTAATAAACACGATGATGCCCAACAAATCGTAGTGTCCAAGACTACGTGCTGAACATTATCGAGCATATAACGCTCTAGGGTAGCTCCAAACTCCCCTTTATGGCATAGACCATATAAAAATGTCAGTATAGTGTTCTATACTTATCTAAACAGTTATATTGTAACTTAATAAGTTTAGAGATAGTATATATGAAGGTACTTAATTATAATATTATAGCACTACTTATTGAAAAAATATTGATAGATTACCTGGATTAGGCGTAAAGCCTATGCGCAATGTTATGTTAATCAGTACATAGCTAATCCTAAGCTTGTATTACTATACACTCCAGTATAGAGGGATAGAGTGACAAAGTGAGTAGTAGATTGTGTGCCTATTGGCTGAGTAGCAATGATCCAATATTAATAAATAAGGAATCCTGCAACGGACCTCTTTAGAAAATAAGGAGTATGTGAGTTCAAGTAATATTGTAATAAACTCAGTTGTTATCTATCTGAGTATAAACCTAGAGTGCTTTGCAACAGGAATATAAAGATAACTAGCGGATGAAGTGCGCAATAACACTATTTCAATACTAAGTAGAAGACATAAAGCTTAGAAGTACTAAATAATTTTATCCAGAAGCATAACTGGAGTTTTATCAAATTTGCACAAGGTGAGATACTCTATCCTTAAGAGTATATGTGAAAGTGAGCATCGCCCTACTCCTAGGTTGAAGAGAAGCAGACACATTAAGAGACGGACACGAAGCAGACCGGAGAAAAATCTGTGCATTGCACTAAATAGTAGTCTTAACGGGAAGTGACAGAATGTAAATCTATTTAGGAAGTCTCTATTTACGAGAGAATAAACATGTTTAACTTAACTAATGAGGAAGTTCAATGGTAGGTTTTAGGACGAGTAGTGATAAGAAGACGAAAGTAAATCCGAGCCACCCTCGACTGTACAATATAATTGCTGACATTTGAAACATTTAAAGTATATTGCGCAACAATATATGTAAAGTGACGCTGATTCCTTACATTAAAGGATAATAGGTGGAAATCCTAAAGTTATGTGCAGAATAAGAACAAAGTCGTAAGTACACGCAGCCTTAGAATAAACTATTAGGCTATAGAGTGGGTGTTTTGAAACATAAACAGCTCAAAATAAAATTCGGTAGAAGTATTACCGATAGTGAAGTAACAGTTGTAGGTTATGAATCATATACAGTACTCCTTACTATAATAGGAAAAAGAGCACGTTATAGTTGCTGTTAGGCTCTTTAAACAATCAGAAACTAGCATAGCGTTCGATTTTCAGATAATTTCAGTTATAATGTTATTTGATGGGTATAAATCTCCTACCGTTGGAGTCCCGTTGTACCTCTTTAGGTATTAACTAGCATAGCATTCGATTTTCAGATATCGAATTACATATCTTTTCATAGTTTAGTATTAATAATTTTATGAAGAACGGCTGACTCATCTGTCTCATGAGTAAAGTCCTACGGGGAATGCCGAGTGAAGTAATAACATCACGTTCTAGTAGTAATATTAATAATATGAAGACTTATATTATAGTTTTTCAGATTAATTATCAAATCTTAGCAGAATTTCGTTATAGAGTTTTACTGTTTGAATACAAGAAGTGGCTTTTAAGTTTTTAACAAACGAATAGATATTAGACGCTATTCCACTTAGATAAAAGAACTCTATAGCTTACTTTTAAATAAACTTAGTATTAACTTACTCCGTAGGTGGAATCAACCACGGAATCAAGAAAGGAGAAATTATGGAAACAACAAAATATGAAAGCGTGTTCAAAAATCCAGAAGGTTTTACTCAGCAAGAAATCACACAGTTACGTACTAAAGTAATTGCATTTAGCCGGGCTTTAGTTGGTCGGCGGTTGGCAATCCCCGTAAGTGATTATTTAGATTTGAATTACAAGAAGAAACTAGCTGGTGATATGCCGGGTCTTGTACTTGCAAATCCGATGAAGAAGTATATGATTGAAACTGTTGATTTGTTCAACGTAGATATCGTGCGGACTGCAAATGGTAAGATTGTTATTATGTTTAATAATGACGAAAAGTTGCAGTTTGATTTACGGGCAGATGTAGATATCGTATTGAAAGCTGGTCCGAAAGATGTTCAAGATGCTATCTTGAAGTTTGAAGCAACTGGAGAACGGTCTCCGTTCTGGAATGTTAAAATGGTAACAGAAGTTGTCACTCAGTTGAATCAGAGTAATTTGACTGATCTTAACAATTTTATTGATGAATTGGCAAATCAGGGAGCTTCTCTGGAACAAATCAATAAGATTACTAAGGACGACACTACTGCTTACTACAAGAGCATCGACGAGTAATTAATCTTAAGTACATAAAGCTATGGCAACAAGTAAAAAGCCAATAGATTCATATCACTTGCAGATGTTACAGCTAATTATGTCTGATCCTCGTATTCAAAATAATTTGCTAATGGATGGGAGCAAAACAATTAAAGTTGGATATGATGGAACAGTATTAATAGGACGCCACAAATATGGTTGGGTAAATAAGTGGTTTAATTCCTATTACGTAATAGACTTTTTTAGTTTAGTACAAAGAATAGCTTTTATCATCACAGGTGTAGAAAGTAATAATTGCGATAAGTCAGGTTTGGTTGGGTTTCTGACAGAAGCAATTGATAAAGTACTTAAGAAAGATGAAAAAGAAAAAGTAATCGAGTTATTATTGTATTATTGTACATTACTTGATGAAAACAGTCCATTGAAATTGACCTATGATATTACAAAAGATGACCCAGGCTTTGACAAAAATATGGGTAATAACAGCAAGCGACGCAAAATGGTTGGGGTAGCAAATGCTTGCATAGATTTTGGGTATGAAAGAATACCCGTCAGTTTACATGTTGAAGGAGATTTATAGTCGAATATATACATTTGGTTGGGTTCGTATTAAGTAGAAAATAATTGAAAATCAACATAAAATCAGTAAGAGTGTATACATTTGGTTGGGTTCGTATATACTCTTACTTACTTGCCTCTGATAATGTTACTAAGGTAACTAAGTGTTGGAAAGCCGAGAGAAGAAGAATCGGATGCCGTATCGAGATGTGACAGAGGCACTAACTCTTTGATCTTGTCTGTCTTATTTCTTAATTTTATTGTTATTCATATCAGCGGTCTGTGAAGATAGCTGATATTTTAAGTTATTAGACTTTGATCAGTCTATTAACTACACAGGTAGACTTTCTAATATACTATGTAATTAACTAATTGTCAAATTATTAAAATCAAGTATATATGAAAGCAAATAAATTTATTGAACAGCGTGATAAACTATCAGCAGATATTACTAAGTATTGGAATATCATTTCTATTGAGAATGTAGTAAATCGTAATTATCAACGTACTTACGATTTGAAAGAACTTTATAATACAATCAAAGGTCTTACAGATGATCGAGTAATTGTTAAATTAAAGATACTATGTATCAATATGGGTATAAAGAAATTTAGTGATTTACCAGCTGATTGTAATCAATTGGATGTATTTAAACTATGTGAATTGCAAGAAATGAAAGTACATCTAAGTCGTATACGAACTTTGAATCCTGTTCTTAAATCTAAGAAAGGTAAAAAAGCTCTAAATAAGACTGAAGTTTTAACTTCAAATTGGGTTAAAGCACGAATAAAAGAACTCGATTTAGAGATTCTGAAATTAAAAGAGAAACTTACTAAGTTCAATGAAGAAACAGAATTTGATGATTCTGCTGCTCCAATGTGCTTAGCAGCTTAAAATATAATAAGGAAGCGATAGGGAGAGTACGTACGGGAAATCTTAAAATATTAACCTATTTAGCTTCCTTTAGTTTTTAATCATTAAAATCAATTGTTATGAATCAAGATACTAGAAATAAGAAAAATGCTAAATACCAGCAAAACTTACAGAAACGTTACGGATTAACTAAATCCTCAGATTATAAAGCTATGTGTAGTAAAGGAATATCTTTGTCAGAAAATATTAAACCTATGACAAAGGAATTTGTAACTACTCGTCGTCATGATAAAATAGTAAGTAGAGAAGTATATACTTATAAATGGACTCCTGAAGCTACTAATGCACGAAAGGAGTATCATGAAACTAAAAAAGGCATAGCTAGTATTCCTAAGAAACCTACACAGGTATCTGATAAAAAGGATAAAAAACAGTTATTAGAAGAACGTCCTTATTCTGGTTACCATAAAGAATTGGTACAGAATCTATATGGTAGCAATAAAGCAGAACGTATTGCTAAACAACAAGCTTATAAAGCAGCTCACGAAGAGAAAATTAAGAAAGTAGCTAAACAACTTGCAGAGTTCAAGATGTCTAAGAAGCTACAGTATTTAGAACAAAGACCGTATAAAGTAGTTATAGCTACTACAAACGATAAAGAGTTTAAGACAAGCTACTCTAATCTACCTATTGAACAACTTACTGAAGTAGTTACTAAATTGAATACAAAGTTATCCGATAAATATAGTAACTATGAATCTATTACGATAGTAGATAGAGCAACTTTAGAAAAGAAATGCTTTGCTAAACATTTGCCAGAGATAAAGCAAGCAGCGTAGAGCGACAGACTTTTAGCAGGATAGTCTATAAAGAATCCTGCCTCAAGGGGTGTTCAGCTAGCAGGCAAGCGCAGGGTACAGGGAGGAATATTAGAGAGACTCTAATACACTATTTATAGTGCTGCAACCAATCGGCATCATGGGTTCGATTCCCATACACTCCACTAAATTTATACGCTATGAAGATAAGAGGAAAAACAGTATATGTCTATGATATTGAAGTTTTCCCAAATGTATTTCATTGCACAGCAAAGAATACTGAATCAGGAAAGTTTCATAAGTTTGAGATATCAAGCAGAAAAAATCAATTATCAGAATTAGTTGATTTTTTTCGTGTACCAAATGTTAATATACCATTAAAATTTGGAGATCTCTATACTACTGAAACTCAAATTGATTCAAATAAAATCTTTGCAGGATATAATAATTTACATTATGATAATCCTATTATTAATTATATAATAGATTATTATAATATACTTAAAAATAAACCATATCTAAGGATATGTGATAGTATTTTTAACTTAAGTAGAACTATAACTACATCTCAAGCAGATGACAACATAGAAGCATGGAAAAAATGGAAATATCAAGTATGGTATGATTCATTTGATATACTTACTATGTTATATTCACAGAAATTGCGTGTTGGATTGAAGGAAATGCAAGTAACTATGCAATATCCTAATGTTCTAGAATTCAATGGAGACTTTAATAAGTTTCTAGAAGAAGATAGAATAGAAGAGATGATTGAGTATAATGTGAATGACGTTAATTCTACTGAAAAATTATTAAATCTGTGTTCTGAAGATATAGAATTAAGAATAGCTATCGAAGATGAATATAAAGTAAGAGTACTAAGTAAAGATGGAGTAAACATTGGAATGAAAATTCTAACGCAGAAATATCTTGAAAAGACTGGTTTATCATGGTGGGATATTAAAGATTTAAGAAGCCCAGCAGATGTTATAGACCTAAATAAAGTAATATTGCCTTATATAGAATATAAAGATCCTATACTTCGTAATGTACTATCTGATATGAAAAAGCAGATAGTATCACCAGGTAGAAAAGGATACGAAAACAAATTTGTATTTAGAGGATTAAAATATTCTGTAGGAGTTGGTGGTATTCACTCTGAAAACAAACCTGAGATAATTATTCCTAAGGAAGATGAAATGTTAATAGATATTGATGTTGCATCTCTGTATCCCAGTATGATAATAGAGTATAAATTCTACCCAAAACATTTGGGTTCTGAATTTCTAGAAGTTTATAATCAAGTTAAAGATGAACGAATAGAAGCAAAACATAATGGTATTAAGACTAAAGATAAAACGCTTAAATTAGCATTAAACGGTCTTAGTGGTAATTTACAGAATGAACATAATTTCTGTTATAGTCCTTTTGCAGTAATGCAGATTAGAATAAACGGACAATTACTATTACTTATGTTAGCAGAAAGATTATCTGATATTGGCTGTAGAATAGTACAGGCAAATACAGATGGTTTATTTGTTCTTCTTAAGAAGAATCTGTATGAAAAATTACAAAGTATATGTAAGGAATGGGAACAACAAACGAGACTAACCCTTGAGGAAGATCGTTTTGAAGCTATGTATCAGTATGCTATTAATGATTATATAGCTGTAAAAGAAGGTTATCAAGCAATGAAGAAATTGTTTGAAACTGAACCAGAAAAAGCTCTAAACAAAAAGAAAAAACCTTATACTTCTTTAGATATGATTAAAGATGATTATATTAAAGAAAAAGGCATGTTCATTACTAAGGTTTTACTTGGTAAGGGAATGTCTGCAAAGATTATTCCAGAAGCTATTAGAGATTATTTTGTTGATGGTATTCCTGTAAAAGATACTATCTACAATTGTAAAGATATTAAGAAGTTTCTTACTTACCAGAAAGTAGATAAGAAATTCTCTGTAGAATATAATGGAGAACTGACACAAAGAATCAATAGATTCTATGCATCTACTAATGGTCCTTATTTATATAAATGTAAAATAGTAAATAGAGATGTTGAGATACCGCAATATCTTGTATGTCTCAAAACAGGAGAAAGTATAATAACTACAGATCCAAATCAGTTTTACTATAATTCTAATGTAGAACAGATATTGCCTTATAGTTCAAAGATTATAACTAAAGGTACTAGAGTAGACTATACTAATCTACTCACTGCATCTGGTGTTACTATACTAAACAAATTTGATAATAAACCTATAGAAGAAAGAAAGATCAATTATCGCTACTATTTAAAGGAAGCGTTAAAGATCATTGAAGAATTAAAACCAAGACAACTAACGTTGTTTTAACAAATATTTCCAGATTGTATCAAAAGTTAGTTCATAAAGTACTATATTATGATACTAGAATTAGATACAACATTATTAGATATTTTTGGAGAAATATCAATTAATCAGTTAGTATTTTTAACTCTTGTGTTGAATGATAATCAAAGTAATAATCAAGACGTTCACAAGTTTCTCAGCCGAATAAGTGAAAACGACATACAAGAGTTAATCGACAATGACCTTATCTCCTTTACTACTTCAGGAGATAATAAAATTTATAGTCCTACAGAAAAACTATTATCAAGTGTAAAACAAGATAAGACATGGTTTGATGAGTTCTATGAAGTATTTCCAGTGTATGTTTTAAGACCAGATGGTACTAAAGGTTTTTTACGATCTAATATAAATAAGTGTCGTAAAGAATATAATCGTATCGTAGGTAAATCTAGAGCAATGCACGAACACCTTCTTCAATGTCTTCAATATGAAATTGAAAACAAAATGATAACTGGTAAAATAGGTTATATGAAGACGATGTGGAAATGGCTCACTCAACATGAGTGGGAGGTTATTGAAGAGCAAATGAGTTATGAATCTGAAACGCCTGTAAGTTATGGAGAATACGGAACAGAATGCCGTTAAAATACTACCTTTTGAGTCAATATCTCAGGTAGCAAATAAATCCATAAACTACATTAAAGCTAGAAAAAATCATAGTATAGTATCATTAAAAACTAGATGGGATAAATTCAATAAAGCTACTGGCGGAATTGAACCAAATATGATATTTACTATAGCTGGTATATCAGGTAGTGGTAAGAGCTCAGTTGCAAATATGTTAGTAATGGATTTAATTGATCTTAATCCTGATCAGGATATCGTAGTATTATACTTTAGTTTAGAGATGGTAGACTACAGAAACGTTGGTCGTGTAATAAGTAATAAAACTAAGAAAACTGTATCTGAATTATATAGTTCAGTAGAAACACTTAGCGATGAAGACTTATTAAAAGCTGAATCGGCAGCTGAAACCATTAAGAAATACAATATATACTTTGTTGATAAAGTATGTAATGTAGAAGAAATAGGTAATACTATAGATTACTTTCATAATACTGTAGCTAACGGTCGTTGGCTAATAGTAGTATTAGACCACGTTCTTCTAGTAAATGGAGAAGGTGGAGAAAGAAGTACAATAGTCGATTTACAGAAAATGTTTATACAGAAGAAAAAACTTTCTAATACTAGTATAATACAGCTTTCACAGATGAATCGTAATATTGAAAGTCCTGATAGAATTAATAATCCAAGTACTCACTTTCCAATGAGAAGTGATTTATCAGCATCTGATGCAATATTTCAAGCTAGTGATTTTGTTATTGCTGTTCACAGACCAGAGATACTTAATCTAGCTATATATGGAGTACGTCGTCTACCTGTAAAAAATAAGGTTTATATGCATTTCTTAAAAGTAAGAGATGGTGAACCCTGTATATTAGAATTTGAAAACGAACTTCAATATGGCAATCTAATTGAAACAAATACTGCAAGTGCTGAAGAACAAAAAGTAGTATTTAAACAAATTAAAAAAGGCTGATTATGAAAGGTTTTACAATTAAACTTCCGAAACAAAATATTGACCCTCAGGGTTCTTTGAAAAATCGTATATTAAACGAAGTTAAAAACCGCTTACCGTTTGCTAAATGGTATGGAATTCACACTCCGGAAGATCCGGAATACAGTATATCATATGCAGGTCCTGAAGACTTGCTATGTTTTGGATGCAACCGAAATGCACATTTCTCTGCATTCAATAAAAAATATTATCGACCGACATGTTCATATGATAATTCACTTACATGTCCGTTCGCAAATCGAGCATTTAAGTTGCGTCAATATGATGCTATTTCAGAATTTGATTTAGCATTAAAACGATTAGCAGAATATGCTAAGATTATGGAAGACTATGAAGAAGATCGTGGTTACGATTTTACTTACATGGGTCAACCTGTACGTATTTACCAGAAGTTTATTCAAATTGGTTATACAATCATTCCTATTGATAATCCTAGTCTGTTTTTGAATAACTATCGTAAAGCAGATAAAAATAATATAGTAAATGTTATTATTAATATTAGTAACAGTACTACTGTTAACAATATTCTCAACAATGAATAACGAATAACTTTACATTGTGTAAAATTTCAGTTTTTGTCAGATAATTTCAGAATCTCACAGGTAAAGCATTAACCTATTTTAATATGTTAATACTACCAAAAGAGAAAAACAAACCAAAGGTTAACAATCCAAGATTCTTAATCTTGTTTGGTCGACCCAAATCAGGTAAAACTACTTTATTATCGAAGCTTGATAACTGTCTTATTGTAGACTTAGAGGGAGGTTCAGAGTTTCTAGAAGCTCTCTCTATTCAAGCTCGTACTATTGAAGACTTAGGTAATATATCTAGAGCAATTGGTGAAGAAGCAGCTAAAACTGGTAACAAACCTTACAAATATATTGCTATAGATAATGCTACTAGATTAGAAGAAATGTGTCTAGGTTATGCTAAGGTATTATATCGTCAAACTCCAATGGGTAAATCCTATAATGGAGATGATATACGTACATTACCAAATGGTAGTGGATATATGTATCTTCGCATGGCAGTTAGAAAAGTAATAGATATGTTTCGTAATCTATGTGATAATTTTATTCTTATTGGTCATACTAAAGAAAAAATGATTAATAAAGAAGGAGAAGAATTATCAGAAATGGCACTAGATTTAGTAGGAAAACTAGGTGATATAGTATGTGGAGAAGCAGATGCTGTTGGTTATGTCTATCGTAAAAAGAATGAAACTATTATATCTTTTGAAGGTGGAGATAACTCAGTAAGAGAAGCTAGAGCTCCTCACTTACGAGGTAAGAAGATAGTTATCGCAGAAAGCGATGAAAATAATGTTATTAATGTTCACTGGGATAAGATTTATTTAGACGAGTGTGCAGCCTGATTTAAAAACTTAAAAATATTGAAATTATGACATATAGTAAAGAACGTGCAGCAAGTATTAGCAAAAGTGATATTAAGTATATTCCCGCTGGTATTATTGAAAATGTAGTATTGAAAAGTGTAAAAACAGAAGTTTCTCCGAATGGTAATCAATTCTTAGAAATTGTTTTTGAGAAAGATGGAGCAACATTAACCCATACAGAGTGGAAACCTACACTTGGTGGGTTTGTAACTACAGAAGAACAACTCCAGACAAAAATGGATAAGCAGTATTCTCGTATGTTGCAGATACTTAACTGTTACTATAAAGATGAAGAGCTTGACTTTAATGGAGAAAGCTTTGAACAGTTTGCTCAGTGGATTACTGATATGCTGAACAAAGTAGATAAGAGTAAAAAACTTAGAGCGAAAATAGTATACAATGATAAAGGATATACTACTTTACCTAATTATGCTAAGTATACTTTTATTGAACCTATGGAATTACCAGAAGGTAAATCATCTTCTATTGCTATGCTAAATATTGACCAATTTACAAAGCCTGTTGTAGCTGATAAAGAAGTAAAAAACGATAATCCGTTTAGTACAACTTCATCTACTACTAATACACAAGCTTTTACAGATAAAACAGATGATCTGCCGTTTTAATATAAAGTAGATCATTATTAATAAATAAGGGTAGTGTAAAAGCTACCCTTATTCTTTTTTAATCATTAAAATAAATCATCATGGTAGAAATAGAACATATTCAAGATATAGAAAAAGATCAACCTGCAAAGTCTAGTGCGAAAGAGCAAAAATTAAAAGATCCTGTAGATGCAAATACGGAAACTCAAGATACTGAAGTATCTGAAGCTACAGAGCATGATAAACAGATTGAAAATCAAGAAGATAATACACCTGAAAATAATATTTTAGTTAATAGTAACACAAATGTTCATGATTTAAAACCTGGAAATAGATTTTATGGTAGTATAAAATATAACAATCCTAAAGGAAAACAACAAGCACAGCAAGGTATTTTCTTAATATTAACTTCAGAAGTAAAAGGAAAGAAAGGACAATCCAGAGAATATACTATGACAAATTGTACTGGACAAGAGTACAAAGTATGTAGTGGAGCTATTAAAATAGCTAATATAGCAGATCTCAAAAAGAAGAAAAAAATAGAGAAAAAAGCACTAGAACAATTTGGAAGTAAAACAGAAATCAAAGAATTGCTTAACAAATTAGAAGAAGAATTTAAAAAGAAAGAGGAAGAAGAAAAGGAAAAAGAAGAATTAAAGAAAATTCAATTCTCATTTAGTTCACTAGAACCAGAAGACAAGCTTAAAAGTTTAATTAAAGCAGGTATGAATAACATCTGGATGGTTGGTCCAGCTGGTTGTGGTAAATCAACTATAGCTCGTAATACAGCTAAAGAACTAGATATTCCTTACTTATGTATTTCTTGTGGTATTGGTACTTCTGCAACAGAATTTACAGGATATAAATATCCTACTCGTGAAGCAACTAAGTTTGCTGAATTCTATGCTAAGAAGTCAATAATCCTTATAGATGAGATGACTGCGCTCGATCCATCTGTAGCACAGGTTATTAATGCAGCATTAGCAAACGGTGAAATAGAGACTACTACAGGTACTGTTTTACGACATCCTGAATGTATCATTATTGCTACATCAAATACTTTTGGTAATGGAGCAGATCGTCAGTATGTTGCTAATAACCAACTAGATGCTTCAACAATTGACCGTTTTACTGGAGCAATAATTGAAGTAAATTACTCTGTTAAATATGAGTCACAATTTGATCACGAAGTAGTAGATTATATTTATTTACTACGCGACTGCATTAAAATAAATTCATTACGCCGTATTGCATCTACTCGTATGATTCAAGCAGCAGAAAAGATGAAAAAAGTAGGTATGTCAGACTGGAAAGATATGCTTATTATTAACTGGTCTGATACCGAAAAGAATATAGTAAAACAATATATTCAAAAAGTAGAAGAAAATAAAACTAGACAAAGTGTTGATTCAACAATTGAATTTATACGTAACCGTTTTTCAAATTCTACTTCAACAATGGAACTTAAAACAGCAGCGTAATGAAAAAACTGAATTTAAATATTAATATAAATTCATTAGATGAATTTTACAGAGAATGTGACAATATTGAAGGAGGTAATCCTGCTGAAATAAATAATATTGAAAATAGCGATGATCCTTGTTTTAGAGGATTATCTATAGCAGAAATACATGATTCTAAATATAGTTATACCAAAGGTTTAGATAATTTAAAGAAAATAGAAAAGGATATAAATCTAGGAGGTCGTAAACATAAATATAAATACGATGATTCTGATGGAGATGATATGAACTTTGATCGGTACATAGAAGGTCTACCTTGCCTAAAGAAAAGAATACCTACACATGGTATAGGTACTGGTAAGTTCGTTAAACTTCATATTTCTATATGTGAGAATTGCTGGTGTTCAGCTCAAGCTCTTATGGTTCGTGCATATACCGCTATGAGAATTATAGATATGCTAGAATCTCAAGGATACCGAGTACAAATATCTGCATATGCAGATAATGAAGATCCTGGTTATTTTAATGAAGAACCTATAGGATTTCTTGGAGTTGAAGTTATAATTAAAAAGTTTGAAGATCCTTTAATTAAAGGACAAATACTTACAGCAATATCTCCTTGGTTCTTTAGATACTGGATGTTTAAGTTCTGGAATGCTAAATTTAATATGAATTTCGGATATGGACATGCAGTTAGACCAATGAAGAAAGAAACAACTTCTGACATCTACATTCAGACAGGTGAAGCTTTAACTGATGAAGATGCAGAATCAACTATAGAAAGAATATCGAAACTATTTAGCAAAGAAGAATAGTTTCAACTACTAGGAGGATTTATAATAATCCTATATGGCACTATCAATTTAAGGATATTAGATAATTTGTGGAAGCGTGAGCCTGCATAGCAGAAATAAAAATCTATCTCTGGATAGGCGTGGTTCGATTCCACGACTAGTAGCAAACTAAAACAGATTGCATATGTATAGTAGAAAGCGAGCAAAACTCCCAGATAATATTACTCTAGATTGGATACTTTCTAAAGTAACAGAATATGATATATATGCAAAATATATAGGTCAATTTAAAGTAGGTATGATATACAATAGTCCATTTAGGAAGGATAAAAATCCATCCTTTGGTATTTACTATAGTAAACGTACTAAACAACTACTTTTTAAAGATCATGGAACAGGTGAATGTGGTAATGTAATTAAATTTGTGTCATTATTTACTGGTAAAACAGAATATAATGATATATTATCTGATATAGTAGATAAGTTAAATATTACTAACAACACTAAACTCGTTAGCTCTAAGCAATATATACCGCCAACTGAAACAGTAATTGGTGTAGTACGTCAGGAATTTACTGATGTAGATATCAATTACTGGAAACAGTTTAATATTTCTATAAATACTCTAAAGAAATTCAATGTAAATAGTATTAAATATTATTTATGTAACGGAATAGTAAAGGGTACTTATAAACGAGAAAATCCAATGTATGCATATAAGGTCTATAATAACTTTAAGATATATAGACCATTAGCAGATAAATATACTAAGTGGAGAAACAATCTTACAGACTATGATATCCAAGGCTATGAGCAGTTGCCTCAGAAAGGTGATATATTATTTATCACAAAGTCCATGAAAGATGTTATGTGTTTGCATGAAATGGGTTATCCAGCAGTTTCTCCATCTTCAGAGAGTACATTTCTACCTAAAGATGTATTAGAGCAACTTAAGACGCGTTTTAAGCGTATTATAATACTATTTGATAGAGATGTAGCTGGAGTAAAAAGAAGTCGCAAATTAAGCCGAGAAACAGGCTTAGAAGCAATATTTATTAACAAAAAATTCAAAGCTAAAGATGTATCTGATGCTGTTAAAGCAAATAGCTTTGAAGAAATAAAAAATTGGTTAAATGAAACTATTAAAAACTATAGGTAAAGTAATAGCGTTACCTTTTGATTTAGCTCTAATACTTGGAAAGTTATTATTAATTCCAATCAAATTAGTGAGTGTATTGTTGCATGGAGAATTTACTGAATGGAATAAAAAACGTAAGTTTATAGTAAATTCAATTAAAGAAATGTTTAAAGCTTTCAAATATAATAAAGATTATTCTTTCTTATATTCAGTAGGATTTACAGATGAAAATGGTAATTTCTCTGAAAGAATTGAAACGTTTAAAGTAACTAGTGATAGTATGCAACATTATATTAATTATGCTAAAACAAGTCTTAAACAAGAAAGTGCGTAATGCTACTAA
This sequence comes from Megamonas sp., assembly GCF_986095205.1. Lineage (NCBI taxonomy): Bacteria > Bacillati > Bacillota > Negativicutes > Selenomonadales > Selenomonadaceae > Megamonas > Megamonas sp. Next base: position 26,144 of record NZ_CFQVBI010000038.1, read on the forward strand.
ACAAGAAATAGACGGAATAGTATTTCGATCTAAGTTAGAAGCTTATACATATTAGAAACTAAAGGAAGCAGGTATATCAGCTGAATATGAACAGCACAGATATACTTTACTTCCTAAGTTTGTATATAATAACTCTACAGTTAGAGCTATTACTTATTTACCAGATTTTGTAGGAGATGGTTTTGTTATAGAATGCAAAGGATTTGCTACAGATTCTTGGGCAAATAGAGAAAAACTATTCAAGTATTATTTAAGCTTGAATGAACCAGATACTAAATTTTATTTAGTAAAGAATAAAAAACAAGTTGATGAATTAATCAACAAATTAAAATCTTAAATTTTCAGATTATGGCAAAGAACGAATTTATTAAAATAGGAGAACAGATAATTGCAAAACCTAAAGGTGCTGATTATGATTTAATACCTGGTAAAGTATATGATCTAAGTTGGAATAGATGGGAAGATTCACCTATATTTAAGGAGAATGGTGAATTAAATCTACCAAAGAAAATCTATTCTACTAAAACTGATGACATATTTAAGAAGCGTATTATAACCTATTTTAATAAAGCAAATACAAATACTACTGGCGTAATGCTAGCTGGTACAAAGGGAACCGGTAAAACTCTGATGATGAAATCATTAGCTAAAGAATCAGGTTTACCTATTATTGTAGTTAATCCTGATTATCCAGAAGGCAAACTTATTAAGTTTTTTAAGTCCTTTACTACTCCAGTATGTGTTTTGTTTGATGAAGTTGAAAAGAACTTCAAAACTGAGTATATGCTAGATTTCTTAGATGGAGTTGAAAAGACTGCACAGAAACTAGTAATTATGACTTGCAATGACTTAAGCCAAGTTAGTCAGTATATGCAAGATCGCTGTTCACGTATTCGTTATTTACGTCGATATTCTCCTGATGAAAATGCTGCATTCTTACCGATGTTAGCTGATGACTTTGGTATTAAGAACAAAGAAGAAGTAGTAAAATTCTGTAAAGAAAATATTAAACTACTTTCTATGGATAATATTATTTCTTTCATGAGTGAAGTCAAAATGCTAGAAGATGAAGATATTAGTCTTCAGGAAATCATAAACATTATGAATATCTCTACTGAAAATATACCAACTAAAGTTAGTGATACTGTAGAATACGAGGATGAGTATGATAATGAAGATAATGAATATAGTGATGATGATTACGAATGTTGTGATGCAGCATGAAAACAAATAAGGCTAGATATATTCTAGCCTTTTAACTTATATAAACATGAAAATATGCGGTATAAGTGATATACATGGTAATCTCATTGAGAATATACCTGAGTGTGATGTACTATGTATATGCGGTGATATAATGCCTTTATCTGTACAAAGAAATATCGAACAGTCTAGGCATTGGTTTTATAATAGATTTACTAGTTGGGTCAAAAGACAACCTTGTAAAAAGGTTATCTTAGTACCAGGTAATCATGATTTTATAATTGAAGATGCATATAATAGAAAATATCTTAATGAATTAAAACAAGATATTTATGTAAGAACAGATGATAAGTTAACAATACTTATAGATGAATTATATACATACGAAGATATTAAATTCTACGGTACACCTTGGATTAAGCCAATTGAATTTCAAGAGGACAGGTGGGCATTTAGTAGATTTGATACTTACGAAGATATACCACAGTGTGATATACTACTAACACATGATAATCCATTTTGTAATGAAGCTCTAGATGTTTTCTCCTTTGGAAAGAGTAAATATCATTTATATGGGCATTGGCATGATGGATCTAGTGATATAAATTCTGGAAGATACAATTGTTCTAGATTGAATAATTGTTATAGTTTTAAAAAGAATTATGAATTTGTAGTATTAGATATTATGACAGAAAAAGAAAAGAAACAAGTAGAACAAGCATTCTTAGATAAACTTATTAGTCAAGCATACAATAATAATGTAGCAGATTGGCTTAAGACATTTAAAGAAGTTGAACTACAACAAGATAAAGAAGATGAATTAGTTTGGGATACTTCAGCAGAAGTTCCTGAGTCAGCTGTAATTAGCGACATGGAGGATTAAGTATGAAAGTAGAAGGAATTGTTACAGATAATGAACGTATTGCAATTGAAGCAATGTTCAATAATGTTATTGATAATACTATAGAAATACAAGCTATAGAAGAAAAAGTAATTATAGAGTATGTTAAAGAATAAGATGGATATTAGTATTCCTTATTACGAAGATAATAGCAGAGTAAGTAATTCTGCAATAGGATGGTTTATTAAAAGAGGTCCTAGGTATTTTCGTGATATGCTTGATGGAAAAGAAGAGGGAATGAACTTTTCTTTTCTTGAAAAAGGAACTATGATTCATGAATATTTACTTCAACCAGATGAATTCTGGAAAGATTATATTATTCTTGATTTTGCAACACCTAAAGTAAAACAGCAAAAGGATTTATTAGATGAGTATCATAGACTTATGCAAGTAAATCCATTAGAATCTCAAGATAAGCTTAAACTATCTGCTTATAAAAAAGCTTATAGTAATAAGAAATCTGATGAGAAATGTATTGAAGAAGCTGAAGGTCTTATTATGATTTATCAAGATTACTTAGAATACTTGAGTAAGAAAGATGATAATAAGAAGATAATTAGCTTTGCTGATTTACAAATGCTTAAGAAGATTAAGGAAAATATTCAGAATCACAAGAAAGCAAATGAATTGCTTTTTAATTTACCATCTACTTTTGAAACTCATAATGAATTTCATATTAACTGGCAAGTTAATAGAATCAATAATATTAAATGTAAATCTTTACTAGATAGAGTATGTTTTGATCATGTTAATAAGAAGATAATTCTAATTGACTTAAAAACAACTGTAAATGTCTATGATTTTGCACATTCTGTAGAAGAATATGATTATTACAGACAAATTGCTTATTATGGATTAGCAATTCAATGGTATATGCAAGAGATATTAAATCTTAATTCTGAAGAATATGATTTTGAAGCATATATTATTGCTATAGGTAAAGATTCTGAAAATCAAATTAGAGTGTTTAACATGAAAAATGATAAAATACTCAGTGAGAAAGTTGATTTAATTAACAATTCTTTACAGAAAATTTCATATCATATCAGTACAGATCAATGGGATCACTCAGTAGAATACTACGAAGGTGATGGTGTTGAAAAACTATAATAAATGCTTAATATTTTTAAGTGATTTTATAGAAGCAAAGATATCTTACTTTGATTGTCCAGCATTTGTAAATATGTATACAAATTTAAAAGGAGACAATTCTGAAGGAAAATTATATTTAGTTTATAAGTTTAGTAGTCATTATGAACTATCTAAAAAAATAGAGGAAATCAGTTGTAATAAAACATATTATAACTGGTTTCCTTATACTATAAATAAACAATCTTATATTGTCTTTTCATTTAAAGTTAGTAAAGATAAAATACAAGAATTAGAATTCTGCAAAAAAGGTAGATTTACTGATAGTTATTTAGATGTAAAAGATTTAGTTGTTATTTGGAAAGACTACTTAGATCAATTTGATGATTTGCTTAAGTCAAATGACTTTTGCTCTGATTATACTTGTACTTGTTAAAAATAAAAGGCTGGAAATAATCCAGCCTTTTTCATTAATCAGAATCTCTATTTGCAATTTGAGTTTCGTAATATCTTCTTTTAGAAGGTATATCCTATAATTCCCATATATTTTTAAACGGAGTTATTTTCATTCCAAATTTAAAAGTAGGAGAAAAACCTTTATAAGCGCCTCTATCTATTTTTTCATCTTCATTATTAATCAGATTATGTACCCATGCTGGTACAGTAGAAATTAATCCAGAAAAGTTATCATAATAACTATAAATAGGGAATGGAGTTTTGATAGTTGAGATAGCGTCTTGGATTGCCCAAGGAGTAGAAGACATCATAGTTTCAAAATCTGTTCTTACTAAAGCAAAAGCTAATAATTGTTTTAATATATTATCTTTATCATCATCTGCCCAAGCCTTTGCTATTGGCATTAAGAAGAAATGCAATATATGTACACCTATTAGTTCTAAAGATAATTGTCTTATTACTCTACGCTAATCGTATGTAGAATTCTACATATACTTCTACCATAAACTAATATTCCTAGTATCTCTTCTTATTGCAGAAATAATACTAAAAGGAACTCTAAACAAAGCCTCTTTATATCTTTGAGAACTATAATCCCATTGTCTATTCTATACCCATCTTTCTTGAAGTATAATAGGCATAAACTGTCTATGCATCATTACTAAACTTCCTATAATATTACTACTTAACATAGTTTTCTATAGTGGAGTAAGCTAACCATCAGCAGATTGAGCTAAATTTCTAGCAGTGTTACCAATGGTTTCTTTTTTAGCATCCCAGGCTTTTTGATAAGCAGGGTCTTTGGTTACGATATTTCCATTTTTATACTCTACTAAATCTCTAGAGGATCTAAATGTGTTCCATTGATTTAACATTACTTCGTCGTTACTATATTTACGTTTAAATTCTTCGCTACTAAGAAACTCTCCATTTACGTATCTATAGTTGTACATAACAGAATTTAGTATATGACCCTTTACGACATAATCACTTAAAGAGTATACTCCAAAAGCCCAGTTTCTAGCTATTTGTTTTTGAAAAGTAGATAGATTAAGTCTATCTGTTTTTATTTCAGCACCTACTTGAAAATATTCCATTAGTTTCATCTATGTACTATTGTGATAATCACTAAGTAAACTGAAATTATTTTTAAATAAGTCTACAATCAAAGCTTTAGCACCATTAATACTATCTCCAAAACTATAATACCTACCAGAAAGCGAATTAATTATATCATTATAAACTGCCGTAAAAAAGCCGGTAGTAGCACATATAATATTTAAACCTAGATTTACGGTAGTTCCTAATGCTTTTAATCCTAGCATTAATTTAGTAAAATTAACTTTTCTAGGTTTTATATGACCTTTAAATCCTAGTATAGAATAATCTCTTTCTTTGATATCCCATATAGCAGATTTAGTCTTAATATCATATATATTCATCTCTACGAAACTTTTAGCAAACTTATATATATTAGATTCCTATCCTTTTTTACTTCTCCCTCTGTACTTACTTTTAACGTCTCGATTGCCTATAAATTGTAAGATAGCTTCGGTTTTAGGTTTGAGTTCACTTTTTATTCTAAAGTTTTCAGCCATTTTAAAATACTCTACTATAGAGCCAACAGTATTAGCTGTAATAGTAGAAGGATCATCCAGACTTTTAACATAATTCTGTGGAACAAAATATAATTTATCTGTGCCAGTATCTACTGTTTCATCGTTTAAACCAGTATCATCATTTCTAGTGGACACCTTATCTTTCCAGTATTCTTTAAAGCCTTCAAATCCTCTAGCTCTAACATATCTCCACATAGAGCCTGATATTTGTGGTAATCTATATGAGCTTAAATTAGTAAGATTAGTAAGTTTACCATTTGATTCTCTAAGAGTATTCACGCATTCTTTATACAATTCGTGTAAATCTTCATTTGAAGATACTTTGTTAAATGCGTCCGAATTATTATATAATTCTAATTTAGGCAAGTAATATTCTCCTTGGTCTTCAACTTCTGGTTTATAATTCTTATTAACGAATGGAGAATTCTAATCTACCTCTGAAAAGTAAATAGATGGCTGTTCTTTAAGTATATATTTTTCTTTCACTGGAACAACTGTTGTAAGATAAGATTTAGGATATATATTACCTTGACTATCTCTATTACAATGTGTCATTTCAAATTCTGCTAAAGTTCCATTAGCAATGGCATCAGCTCTAAGTTTATAAAATAATTTAGATGGTATTACTTTAGCTATATCATTGAATTTTAATCCAGTAGTTTTCTTTTTACCGTTTCTTTTTCTTATCTTATATAAATCTACATCTATTTTATCTAATTCAGCCTGAGCAACTCCTGGTATTAATTTTTCAATTTCGTGTGTCTTATCATCTCTAAATTGTTTAAGTATGGCTCTTTTTCTTTCTTGTAACTATTCATATAGCTTTTTATCTGATTCATTATTTATTTCAGATCTTTCTACTTTAGAAAGATCATCGTAAAATTCCTAAGTATACTCATCTCTAGAATTATACTATAACCATCTTTGATACTGAGCTTCAGATAAATTTGCTTTTTTTTCAGCCTTGATTTTATCAAATAATGCTTTATTTGATTTTAAAACCATACCTTTAGACAACTTATCATTTAATGCAGCTAGTTCTACAGCTATTTCATATTCTTCACCTTGTTTTAATTTTCCATCTATACCATATATACTAGCTAACTATTTTTTTTCTAAATATAAATCCTTTAGTTTACTTTGATTTTCTTCTGATAACTTACTTGTGTCATAGAATCCATTAGCGTCTTTTACAGTATCTAGTAATTTGTGTATTTTGATTTGTACTAATTCTCTAGCATCAGCAGCTAAAGGTGATAGATTGTTAAATAGTTCATAGTATTCAGGAGTATATTTTCTTTCACAATGTTCTGATAACCATTTGTTTTTTCTTTTATTGTACTCTGTACGTATAGTTGGATTTACAGAGCGTAAATCATCTACATCTAACATGCCTAAATCACTTCTAAGCTGCTTTAAGAATTGTTTATAGTCATTGTTAAATCTACCATAGTTTCTTTTTCTAACTAGATATCCAGTAGGTAAACCATTTTCATCAAGTTCTACTAATTTTTTTTGATTAAAAGTACCAGCTTTTTTTAACAGGTCTGTTAGTTTATTATACTTTTCATAAGTAGCTCTATTAACTTCAAATTCTGCATTTTGAGTTATATGAAATAAAGCTCTAATAGCTTCGTCGTTAATTTTATCTCCAGCTCCTACCCAAGCGGTAATAGCTAATATATCTTTACCTACTGTTTCTTGATGTTCCTATATATAATTTTCTATAGTTGGACTATTAACAGATATACCAATTCTTCTAATTTCTTCAGCAGACTACTTAGTAATCATATTATTAACATTGTTAGCTCCTACATTTAGGATAGTCTGCATTCTTTTTGCTTCCTTTAATAAATTTCTATATAGATTTTCTCCAACTATATATTTATATTCTTCTGTAGCAGATAAAGTATTAATACATTCATCTAGCATTGGACAATAAAAATTAAAGAAATCTTGTTTTAAATCCAACAGCTACTTTAGTGTCATTTTATCCTACACTCCATTTACCACATCTCTGATTTGTCTTATGGTAGATAATATATCATATTTAGTACTATATATAAAGTTAGTTATATTCTAAATTCTATCTACTGTCCTATTTTCTAATTCAGATATTTGTAATGTTAAAGCTGCTTTAAATTCATCTGTAACATTGGTGTCTTTTTTATTCAGAGTATATAATCTAGCTTTAAGACCATCGTGTATTTTTTGTATTACTCTTTCTAATTCTTTTTCAAGATTTTCTTTAGTAGCATAATCATATTTATCAAAATACTATCTGTATGCTTCTATATATTCTTGTACATCTTGTTGATACCTTTCATCTAGACTATTAGTTAAGTAATACTACAATGATTCATCTAGCTCTGATCCTTTTATTCTACTGTCAGAAGCGGAAAAAGAACCAGTATTATCAACAGATTTAATTTTAGATGTATCTAATTCTGTTAATTCTTTAGTAGAATCATATTCTGGATCAGAAACAAACACTCTATCTCCATCAAATTCTGTAATAATAGGTTCACCGTTTTCATCTATAGCTGTAGATCCTTCAAACCACGTACTAAACGTTTTTGTAAAGGTTTTAGCTCTTCCTTTTATAGCAGCAGCTCTGTCTCCATTATAATACTACAGTAAGTCTGAAAATAGCTTAGATGGCTTACCATCTTTTGTCTAATCAATAGGATTACCATTGTTTTCGTTCCAGATATGGTAGGCGCCAATTTCGCCTACCAATTCTTTTAATTCATTAAATTCTTTTAGGACATTCTTATCACTAAAATTTGGACATATAATCATAATTATTTACCTTTACAGTTTTTATAAGCTTCATCATTAAATTTCATATCTTGAACAGTATCAGTCCCAGTATTCATATCTGTAATTATATCTTGTACCTATTCATACTGAGTAATACCAGCATTTAATATAGAATCAAAGTATGGACTTTCTCCAAACACATCATCAGTTATTTCTGTAAAATTCAATACATCGTCACTTATTATAGTCTAAGTTCCATCTTCCATATCTACTTGCATATCTGATAACGTAACAGAATCATCTTGTCCTACCGTTATTGTAGAAATTTGTTCGTCTACTTCTCCATAAATAGTAGAAGACTAAGTATCTTCTGTATTATGTATTTCATTAGATGCTTCTAAATCTGAACCTACTGTTGTAACTTCTGGCTCTTCAAAGCTAACTATTTCTTGTTTTTCTACAGTATTAATTACTATAGCATCTGAAGATTCATACACTAAAGTGGTATGATTTTTATTTGTCATAGGTTCAAAAAATTTCTAGACTAATTGTTCTATTTGTCCATTGTTCCAAATAGCTTCTTTAGGTAAAGCGTTTTCTTCAAATGCAGATTGTTCCCCAGATTGTTTTTGATATTCATAGTAAACTTTTCTATCATCTTTAGTACCTAAAGCTGGTATAATTTTATATACAGATTGTTTTGTATTTTTTACTGGATCACCATTTTCATCAGTTTGATATACTGTTGCTACTTTCTGATACAATATATAACTATTGATGTCATTAGGATTAAGTTGAATCTTAATAAACGGTTGATTAGCTCTCCAACTACTAAATACTGCTGGTATTGGCTTAGATTCGGGTTTTATTTGAACTAGAGTACCATACTTATTATCATAATTACTTAACTGATATGGTTTAACTATTTTATCATTTCTATAAGCATTTCTAGCTATTTCTGTAAATAACTCTGTAAAGTTATTATTCTGCATGTTTTCAGAATTAAAACCAAAATAATCCATACCTACTAATTTATCATTATTAAGTATTTCTATAGCAGCTTTAATTGCATCTGAATAACCTTTTTGTTTCTTCCAAGCAGTAGTTATTACATCGAAGAATGAATCAGTACTTCTATTATCGAAACTAGTTAAGTAAGCATATACACCCAATCTATTAGCAAACTTTCTTATACCTTCATCTTCACAGTCTAGTAGATCTTGATATGCTGACAATAATCTGTTTTCATAAGTAGCAGTATTAGTTAAAGCGTTATCTGCTGTTACTATTCTATCATATTTCTAGTTAGTACCATCAGATGCATATTCTTGTAGATAGTTAAGTAACTCATTCTTAATATGACCATTGAACGCAATTGCTGGTAAATCATTACGTTTTCTTAAATCATTTTTAATCTAAGTTAACCTTTTAGCTATACTTTTAGGTCCTCTTAACATATTAAGGAATTTCTTATCGCTAATATTAAAGTCCTCAACTGCATTCACTACAGCTTTAGTTCTTAGTGAGGTAGTTAATATTTTTGATAATTCAGCTACAGTGTTTTTATCTGAAGAATTACCTAAAAAGAAGTCACATGCAGCATTAAATATTGTCTTATATCCTTTTGTAGCTTCTATGACCTGTCCGCTTAATAATATTCTAGGAGTATTTATACCAGCATCTAGTTTCTACTTAAGGAATGTAGAAGATAAGTAATAGTTTATAGGTTTTTCTATGTTATCAGCTCCATTTATATAGAACCTACTTTGATAATTATCTATATATCTATTTAATCTACGTTTGAAATTTAACTGTAACGGTAAGGTATTACCAAATTTCTTAGTATCAATCTATGATAATTGAACTAAATTTGATAAAACTTCTGTATCTGAAGACAAATCTTGATAAGCTCTAATAGATATGACTTGTTGATATAATCCATTGACTTCTTTTGGTTTTTTTAACGCTTCAGATGCTACTTTCTTATCAAACACATCATTATAATTGACCTCAACAGCATCATATCCTTCTATAGATGGAAGTGAATATTCACTAGCTAAACTATTATAATACTGTGCATACTTTGCTTTATTAGAATCACTATCATCTAATGATACAATCGCTTCTCTCAAAGAAGTCATATATTCTTTAGCTATAGATTTAAGTTTATCTCTTTCAGTTATTCCTTTTTCTGCACCTATTATACCTTTACTTTCTAACATTTCTTTAGTAAACCTACGCAATGCAGGTTGTGCTAAGAAGTAGAAAGTATTCTCACCTTTACCACCTCTGATAAGCAAAGAGGTCATATTATAAGTAATAGAGTTTACGTTCAAAGCCATAATATATGGGTCTTTGGCAACGTCCACGTGAGCATTAATCAATGCTGACAGCCAGTCCATAATACGTTGATCATCTTCTCCATATACCTAATCTAATTGACCTAAATTATATCTATTAGCGTTAGAATAATTTATACACAAGTGAGTAAATTGAGTTAATGCATGATTAGTAGAGTTAAGTGCAAATGGAGCAATACCTGCTTTACCACCAGTATACTCTGTCTTTCTAGAAAGCTAGAAAGAAGGAGCTAATTCATACATAGGATTTACTTCTACAGTATTCTTTGGTTGAACGATTGGAAGAATTTGCTTTTGAAGAATCTTTGTTAATGTATCAATAGAAGCTCTAGTTTCAGCAATATTGGTAAAGTCAGTCAGTACTAATGAGTAATTATCTAGCAACTTATTAACATAACCTTGTTCCGATTTTTCGTCTGAACTTACTCTTTTACCATCTTTATATGCATATGTAGCTAGATAAAGTTTATCAACCGTTTACACCCCTGCTTTCGCAGTATTTAAAGGGACTAGACTATATCTTCACCTTGATTGGTGCTCCCCATTTCGCTTTTCAGCTACTCAACGCCTCTAGTGCGTTGGCTCAAATCATATTCAATTTTGTGTTTCATTGAAGGAACTTGATTAACATAAGGTTTTATAATATTTATAAATTTTATTCCTTCTTTTGTTCCACAACATAAAGAATAACTGTTTTCCCTTTTTCCTTCATGGAACATATAAAATTGAATATTCCAAACTTCTTTAAAATAATCTATTATTATTTGTAATTCTTCTTTAGGTATACAAGTTGCAATTTTAATATAGAATCCGTGTACAATACCTTTAGTTTTTCTATAGTTTATATGTCCATCGTCCATATACCATATTGCAATTTCTTTAGCGCTTAATCTGTTAAGTAACTTTCTATTTCCAAGTTTTTTATAAGGTTTATAGAAAACTCTTCTAAGAACTTTTACAAAAGGAATTATATTCAATTGTGAATAATAAACTTTTTTCCCTGTATTAAATCCCTTTGTACTTACATATTCTTTAATACCGTTGTTTCTTAATCCGGCTTCATTTAATTGTTTTACTTTCCATTCTAAGTAATCTAATTGTTCTTCACAATGAGAAAGTTTGAATACGTAATTATTACTTATTGTGCCGTCGCCTAATAATAGACCTATTAACAAATTTCTAGATTTTTTATTTATTTTAGTTTTCATAATTGCTATCCATTTAGGAAGCGTTCGTTGAGCGTTAGTCGTTGAACCTTCCGATTAGTTATATAGATAATAACGTATCGGCTTGGCTGCTGGTTATCCAATCTTTGACATTATTACCGCTTGTCTATAGCGGTAGTCATAAGCTCTAAGGAGTTTCCAGCAATTAAAGGAGTTTTACTTCAACTATTATTTAATCGAAGTCAGAACCAGTCATAGCTGTAAATTCTTCCGGAACTATTATTGTATCACCAATAGTAGTTGGCATAATATCAGCTACTTGGAATGAGAACATGGAAGACAAACCCTGTGTAGGAATACGATATCCTATACCATAAGGTTTAGATTCTACTTCTACACCGTCTACCATTCTACTACCTATTATACCATTATCAATTAACCATTTGCGTTTACTATAAAAACTTGCACTTTTAAGTTCTTCTGGTAATATATCTCTAAAGAAGTTTTCACTAAGTATAACTTGCATATGACCTTCTTTAGCTAAGAATTTTAATTTCTTTCCTTGATTAAAAGCTGAACCTAATTCTGCATCAGTTTTTACACTTCTACCAACAGCTTCATATGCAAATGAAGACATCTGAATAGCAGAACCACCAGGAGTATTTACATCTACTACTGCTTTATTGACAAAAGAAGTTATCTTAGTTTGAATCCAATCTCTAATACTTTGAGCTTCAATTGGTACTATAATATTTCCATTTTCATCAACTGTTAAATTGGCAATTATTTCAGCAGACATACCTGAATTTGTAGCCTATCTCTAAAGATAATTTACTATTTTGCGATTATCTACTTTGCCGTTAGTAAAGAACTCTTTTCTTATTTTATTCTAACCTATTCTGGAGAGTGAATTAATAGCGTCCATAATGTTCTTCTTAATTTCAGAACCTTTTACAGCTAATCCTTTATTTTCTCCATAAGTACGAGTATCTACTACATTAGCAAAACCAATTTTAATAGCTTGTGTACCAAATGATCTTTCAAGGTGTTCGTGTGGATCAGTATTTAACTGCAATCTAATTTGGGTTAAATCCTAAGTATATGTTGCCAATCCTTTACCAGAAACGCCATCTACATCACTATTAGATGTTAATTCAGATAAGTTTACTTTACCATCTTTATAGAAGGATAACTTCTTTCTACCACCAACTTTAATAGCTGATTCAAATGCTACCATATCTATATAACCTTTACTAGCATCATTCATACGATCGTATAAATATTTATTATCAGCTTTAGCAAAAGTCTTAAATAGCGGGAACAAAGCCATCTTATCGAACGTATTTACATTCATACCAAGAGTCTAATCAAAGTGATCACCAAAATAAACCATTTTAAGAGGTTGTGTAATAGCTTTAATTGCTTTTTGATACTTCTCAGTATCACTCAACCAGCTATCATCAGACTCCATAATGTTATAGGCTTCTTCGATTTCAGGACTCCATTCTCCTAAAGACTTCATCAATCTCTTATAGAATTCTGGTCGGATGTAAACAGCAGCATCTGCTTGATTAATTTCTCCGTCAGCATATGGTTTAGCGCTATTTTTAGCTTGTTGTTCAATAAACTTAATAGCATCTGGATTCTTTTTACGTAATCTACCTAATGTACTTTCTATAGCATGATCGTCCTTAACGGCATTTAATGCTTGCTAATCAGTAACACCAAACTCTTTTTGGAACATATCCTTTATTAAGGATTTTCTAAACATACTATATAATGTATCATATACTGTAGATCCTATTTCATTATCTGATAACTATAATACTTGGAATTTAGAATCACTTCTATCTTCCTAATCCTTAGTATCTCCCCATTTAGTTCTCAAGTTTGTTCCAGTAGACAATACTGAAGATAGACGTTTAATTTTATCTACATCTCGACCAGTTATCATATAATAAGCAGAATAGCTTGATTTATCTCCATCTGGATCATGTTTATCTATCCAAGCTTCTAATGTTCTCTCATCTGATATAACAGGTACAAATGAATCATCATTAGGCTTATATATCATAAGTTCTTTTTGCCATTTATATAATGCAGGATCTCCAGTAAAACATTTCTCTATTTCTATAGTAGAAATAGCACTATTAATAGCATGTGAAGCTATAATAGAGTATATCACATCTGTTCCTTTATCTCTACTATCAGTTTTAGAACTTATTTTTTCAAATTCTTCTACAAAGTTTATAGGTATATATTTATTACTTAAGTCTTCACCTATCACACCTAGTTCTATAGCTTTTGATATTTCATTATTTACATAATCTACTAACAAATCATTGATAGCTTCTTTGATTACTGTGTCGTTATCTAATGCCTATTTAATTACACTCAGAATATCTTGTATAGACTGTGAATCATTAGAATATTCAGCTTTAGCTAGAATTTCATTTAAATTATAAGTATCACCGTTAATAGTTATCTTATTAAAATATCTAAATCTTCCTCCATTACCATCAGAGTATTTACCTTTTTTACTACCATAGTAATTACCAACAGATAGATTGGGATTATCTATAACACTTTGTTTAGTAGCAAAATACTTCTATATAGCATTATATTCATCTCTTAAATATCCCTTGAATATATTTAAAGTTCTATCTGAGAATCTTCTCTTTTGATCCTAAAATATAACTCTAGTTATATCTCCGTTTTCATTGTATTCGTAATCAGTGATAGCTGTAGATGGTAAGAAATCCTTGACCATTTGAATACCACTTATAGTGTGCCATGTCTTTTTATCAGACATAGTAGGACAAAATAAGTGATTGTTAAATCCAAATGTCATTTTAGATAAGTAATCCTCTATAGGAGATATACCAAAGTAATCACGATTAGTGTTTTGCAGATTCTCTTCTAAGTTTAGATAAGTATTTAATTTAATTAAATCAGCATTACTGTTTATAGATTGTAATAACAAAGAATTTGCAGAGTAAGGATTTTTGCCTAATAATTCTCTTTTACCGTTCAAATTATATTTCAACCATCTTATTTGGTCTGACATATAATTATTCTCTGTAATAGGATATACTAGATTACCATCCGCTCCAGTTACACTAAATTCTTCTGGAGATGGGTGTGTTCTACCCCAAGCTATAGCCATTAGATTTATCTAAGCATCTGGTTTTCTACTAGTAAATATTCTATCAAATGTTCTAGCAGTTTCTCCACTTCTGGATTTTATACTACTTGTACCTCTAATTGCAGCTATGTTAATATTATTTAATATACTTTTAGTTAAAGAAGTACTAGCATTTGCAGATCTCCAGAAATTCTCAAATGATTGCATGTTAGGCTAACCTGTTCCATTAGTAAGTAAATAGTCTAATGCTAAATCATCCATATTAATAGATAGATTATTACACATATCTATAAAATTAGATCTAACTTTAATATAATCATCCAAAGTTTTATCTTTCTTTTTTAATACATTATCTATTAATATTTTATGTTTCCACACAGCAGAATGAAACTTATCTTGATTTATAGTTCTAGTACCATCTTCATTAACATCAATTAAATCTGACAAGAAGAACTATTGCGACCATTTCTTTGGTAATCTACTTATCTTTCTATATACATCAGAATTCTGAATTCTCCATTTTAATTTATTAGAATATTCTTGTGTAGCATATTCTATTTGTTCATCAGATCCTCTCTGTGCAAAAGGTATCTGCTTTCTTTCTACAATTATTGCAGTTAAACTATTTTTTGCACTTTTAACTGTATTTAATATCTGAGTCTAAGTGACTTCATCAATAGGATCATCTTTTGAAGTTAACTTATTATATACAGTCATAAAGAACGGATCTACTTTACCAAGATTATAACACTTATCTACTAAGTCTAAATAACTTTCAACGTTCCATAGATTCTCTAATATCTTATTCCACACAACATTGAAATCTTCAGATCTAGTAGTCATCAACAAGTCATCTTCCTCTTCTACTAAGTATTTATTACCTGTTTCTGGATCAAATTCGTATTTAGTTTTAGGAATAGAATAAAAGAATAGTTTCGCTTTGAAAGCTACATTGGCTTTTTTACTTATTGTATAACTTTCTTTATCCCAAGTATTATCAGGATTATCCCCAAGTTCTCTTTCTTCTCTTTCTTGTTCTTCTGATTCTTCAGTATTCTTTTTGATAATACTAAAGTTTCTTAAATAATCATCTATTTGCTTCTTGAATACTTCTTTATTATTGATTACATCTTTGATAAGTTGTTCTTGAGATTCATCATACATTCCTAACTCTAAGTTAGTAGTTAGAATATCATCGAATATATCATTAATCTTCTTAGGCAAACTTTGTAAATCTTCAATACTACTAATATTAAATGTATCCATTACTGTAGCATTTAAAGAATCTACTACTGCATAGAAAGTAGTAGCGTCTGCTATAGAAGCCATTTTCTTTAATTCTTTATCCTCTACTCCTGGAACATAATAGTATAATACACCACCAAATCTTTTTTCAAAATCTTCTAATGTGGACTTAGATGGTTTATATTTTGAAAATTCTCCTTTGCGTATCTTATTGAATAAAGTTCTAACTAAATCTCCATTCCTAGTAATACCTAATACCTTAAGTATTACGTTGAATAGTTTTTTAATTCTATATGCTATAGATGGCTTAGTTTCATTTAGCATATATTGTCTAAATTCTTCAGCAAGAGCTTCTTCTACTTCTTGTTTAGAAGCATCTTTTAAATATGGATATTGTTTTACATAATCTTGATATACTTGTTCTCTAAGCTTATCGTTTATTAATAACTAACTTACATAATGGAAACCTTCGTGGAATTCTACTCCTTGCCCAGATTGTTCTGATAAGAATATTCTAGCTGCTGCATCACCACTGAGTCTATCTATACATACTTTTAAAGCACCATATACTTGTGGAGCATTAGCCATTCTAAATACTGCTTCTGAAGTAACAATATCTGATTTGTCAATGCCCAGTTTGTCTTGCAACCACTACCTAGCTTCATCCACATTTAATTTACCTTCGCCTTTTACTTGTGAAGTTAAACCCCTTTTAGCTAATTTCTGAGCAGCTTGCAGTTTACCGTTTCTACGAATTATTTGCCATTTACCAGTTTTATATTTGTATTGAGGAGAATTAGCTTTCATCCAATCTTTAATCTATTCTTCAGACCAATTCTCATCAGTAGAAACATATTCTATACCTGTAGTAGAAATAGGTTTATTATCTAATTTTACTTGTTTATTGTTAGTTTCCTCTACCTTTTTCTATGCTGATTTCTATACTGGCTATTGTTTGCTTGCACTAGCTAATTCTGTTTCAGTAACTTGTGGTACAGCTACTCCGTCTGTATATATGAAAGGAGCTCTGTATATAGTATCACCTAAATCTGTTTCAATTTTACCAGTGTTAATTAACCAAGTAAGTAAAGACACTGGTCCTTTATCAGTACCTATTCCTAAGTCTTCTCTAGTAAAAGCTAATTGCTCTAAACCTGCTATCTTAAATTGTTTAGCATTCGGATACTGTTTAAAATAAGAAGTAGCTAGTCTAACAATACTATCTGGTATAGGTTCTAATAAAGCATACTTATCTGTATTCCAATGCAGATCTTTAGCTATTTTTCTTATAGCTAATTTATGCTGAGATTCTGAAGCTCTGCTAGGATCAAATTCTACTTTTATGTGTCTACCATTAGAATTTCTTACAGCAAATTGTATATGCGTATTACCTTCTTCAGGATGATAATACAACATTTTATCCATTAGAAATGGATATTTTTCTCCAACTTCATCACTAATAATGGTTTTGGAACCATTATTAACAATAATATCAAGCACATCTTGCTCAGCTCCACCAAGTTTTACTTTACCAATTAATAACTTATATGCTAATTCAGCTAAAGAATTAACCTTACCATCTTTTCCCAATTCAACTTCATCTCCATAAATATCATAATCTAATTTATGTATAGATAATTGAATAGGAGCTATAGAACCATTAGGTGTTTGTTCTGCTTTTGGGAATATATATAATGCTCCAGATCTACCAACACCATTACCCGCTAATTCGTCATTGGACCCTAATTTGCGAATTACAAAAGGCTCAGTAACAAAGTCTTCCACAGAACCAGTACCATAACCAATTTGCATTTCCTTTACTTGTTGGTCTAACTTTCTTACGTTATTTTGTTCTAATCCAAAGTCATTAACTTCTGTAAGTTTACGTCTTATAGGAGCTCCTTCTGGGGATTTTTGGTTATTAAATTCTCCATTACTTATTCTTAATTTAGCTGGTTTAACAGACTTTATAATAGTCGTAGGTATAGTTTTATTACTACCAAGGTAAGCATTTACTATCTGTTGCCTAATTTCTATTAACTTTTCTTTCTACTTTTGTAACTACTGAACTTGTTCAGAATTATAATTACCAGATGCTATTTCTTTATCTACATAATCTGGAGTTCTTAGAGAAGCTATCATTACTCCATCAGTATCTTCTAATACTAAGTGAATAGCTTGCATATATGGAGAAGTGTCTCCGTATCTATGGTTAGTTACTATATAATAAGCATTTACAGAATTTATCCAACCGTTCTTTAAAAGTCTTTTAGATAATTCTTTTCCTGGTAATACAGGTATTACTTCTCCTTTACTATTAGTAAAAGTAATAGGTTTACCATTCACAGTAATATTCATTGGAGATGCAGCATCTGGTTGGAAGAAAAACGCGTTAGAAACATGTTTTACTTTCTATACCTTTCTATTACTCAATGCATCAGAGTTATTAGTAACAGTTTCAGGTTTCATATTAGCGTAGCCAGTTTCTCCATATACTTCAGTAGAAGTATCTTCTAGCATTTGAGCTTCTGCTGCCAATACTTCATCAGATATAAAAGTAGTTCCATCATTTACATATATACCTCCATCAACTATAGTTATAGTAGGAGCATCCTGAGCAGGCTTGCTGTCTTCTACTTGAGTTGGAGCTGGTGGTACTGGATTACTTTTATCTTTTGTATTAGTATTCTGTTCTTCGTTTGCTTCTTGAGCATCTGTAGCTACAGCAATTTCTGTTACTTCTTCAGATGTTTGTTCACTAACACCAGATACTTCATCAGGATTCTATAAAGTTCTGTTACGTATATCTTCCTATTCTAGCTCTTGTGGAGAAGGTGTGCTATCTTCTACGTGACTAACATCGTCTACAGTTACATCAACTTTTTCTTCTCTGGCTATAATATCCTGTACTTCTTTTTCTGGCTATTGTATCTATTCTTCTATAGAACCTTCTACCAGAACATCTTCGCTACTAGGTTCTATTTCTAACTATCTACCTTTTTGATTTAGTAAAGCTTGCTCTTCTTCTCTAAGAATTTCATCTACATCTGTAGACATAGACTCTGGTATTACAGGTTCTGCTGTTTCTGTTTTAGTTTCTTGTACTACAGGCTGTTGTTGTACTCCTTCTTGTATTGGAGTTTCTGGTTTAACTTCTACTTTTTCTTGTTTCTTAGTAGTATCTTCAATAGCAGCTGCTGGATTTTCTATTACTCCCTCTTCTGGTAGTACTTCACCAGCTTCCTCTTTTTCTTTTCTAGCAACTTTTTCCTATCTAACTGATTTACTTAGATGTTCAGCAAATAACGAATTGGCTACAATTCTAGACGCACGTTCCTGATCAGCTAATTCTAGTAAATCATTATACTTCATCTGAGCTTGTTGATTATACTTAGATATAATAGATTTTCTACTAGGTTGAGGTTTACCTTCTCTTAGTGCTTTATCTGTATATTCTTGTATAATATTATCCTATTGCTCTTCAGATAAATCTTTGAACAAATATCCTTTGATATCCTAATATGATTCTGCTTTAAGTTTACCAGTAATATAAGCTGTAGCTTGATCTCTCAATCTATCTCTCACAGCTTTATTCATTACAAACGCTGTTACATAATTCTTTATCTATTCAGCATTTACTGGATCTTGAGCCTAATCTAAATTTTGTATACCGTATGTACTTACTATTTGTTGAACGTTTCTTTCTATTCTTTCTTTTTCTCTTTTAATGTAGTTTCTCATATTATTTATATTTCTGAGATCTACATCTAAACCAGTATCCTCTGATAACTGTTGTAAAGTTTTAGTTCTATTAGTAAGAGCTTTATACAAATCTGTTATAGCTTGATTCTATAATTTTAGATAAGTAATATCATATACAGCATTTGAATATTCATCAAAAGTAGGTAAAGTAGATAAAAAATCTTGTTCTATTTCGTCTGCATATTCTGGAGTGGCATTCATTTTGTATTGATAATCTTCATCAGACTATCTTTTACTTTCAACAAATGCATCATAAGATTCTCTAGCTTTTTGTAGGAATACATCATCTTTATTAGTTTTACCTTGCTCTATTATCTTTTCTAACTCTTTGGCTACATCGTTAGTTGATTGCTCTGCCTCATTCAATCTATCTTTAATATGTAGATAGTTCTTAACTATTTTTCTATGCTCAGAGCTGCCTCTCTTAATACCTAAATCTTTTAAATTTTCATCAATAGATTTATTACGATATTCAGCCCACAGATTAGTAGCTAGATTTTTGTCTTCATCTATCATTTCATCTGTTACTCCAGGCTGTTTCAATTTTTTAGCAGACTCTAAATAATCTGTAACATAATTAATATCTTTACCAGCTTGTAAAGCATCGAGGAAGACATCCATTTTGTTATCCTGTTCAGCATTACTATATCCTTTAGCAATAAGTTTTTGTACTTCTTTATCTGAAGCATACTGTCTTACTGCATTTTTCAATTGTACTGCATTACCAGCAAATGGCATTACTAAACCTATGAATCCACCAATATCCATCGCCTTCTTTAATTCATCATCTGTATTTAGATAATTATCATTTGATAAACCAAAGTAAGCAAGATTGGCTTCATACCCAAGAAGACCAGCGTTGTATGCAGCAGATATAGGATTTATTCCTTTGTCTTTTAAATAGTCGTATTCTCCTCTTTGATATCTACTACCAACTACAGATTGAACACCTTCTTCACTACGTTCAGATACAAAATTAATAGCATTAGCTTTAGCGAATTTACCAATGTTTTCTAATAAATGTTTCCTAGTAATATTTTGTCCAGGTCTAGATGCTTTGTTCAGAATATTTTCAACCCCTCTGTCAATAGCTTTACCCAAACCAATCTGGTCTGCTATACTTGGTATTTCATCTAAAGGTCTTTCTATACCTCTAGCTTTTGCTAATGCTTTACTAGCCTAATTCCATAATATTTTACCTCCATAGGAAAACGGCATACTTTGTAAATAATCTGAATAACTTAAAGCGTCATTCACATCTCTAACCATTTGTAAGCCATCAAAAGCATTGTTTCTGATTTCTTCAAAATCTTTTTGATCTGTAGTAAGACCTTGAGCTAAACCAGCTTGTAGTTTTTCATTTTCGTCCATCTAATCTACAGGATAACCTAACTCACCCAATCTAGGCTCCCAAGATTCTAATACTCTATTTACATCTGTCTTATTATCGTTAGCACTTTGTAATACTCTTTGCTGATAGTTATCAAATACTTCACTAGCTGTTTCAGATTGCCTGTAATATTTAGCTAACCAAAGATTAAAAGCTGATTCTCCTAAAGCGATTGCTGTAGCTGCTTGACCAATACCTGGAACAGCAGTTATAGCACCTCTAACAGCTAGACTTCTAGCTGCTTTATTAGCTAATATTGAAGTTCCTGTTTGTAAGAACATCATTTCTATTTCAGACAAAGAACTACCAATATGACCTAGATTATAAAACCAAGATTTAGGATCAGTAATAGATAACTCAGATTCATTTACTCTCTGCTCAAATTCTTTAGTAAGAGCAGTAGGATCGTACAACCAATTACCTTTCTTTAAAGTATTCTATCTTTTTACTATCTTAGCTGTTTTATCTTCGTATTCATCATTAGCATCAGATAACACTTTCTAAATAGCGTCTAATCTTTCTTTATCAGACATTTGTTGCTATTTATTGTTCCATAAGAAATCTTGTTCTTCCTAGTTTAATGCGTTATCTTCTAACGCTGTAGCTATATTATCTAGAGGATTTACATTGAATATATTATTATTTTTAAAGTCATTTAGCAAAGCTTTAAAGTTTATAGCTATACTACCATTTACATTCGTAGGATCTGTATCGTAGAATAAATCTCTTAAGTACGGATTAGATTTAGCATACTCTTTTATATTAGGTTCTAACTAATTAACAGTTTGCACTGCCATTTTCTATTCATCTGTAAGTATATTATTAGAGATATTATCTACAATAGACTTAGCTTCTAAATAGTTTTGAGCTTCCTATATCTGTGGTATCCATTTAGATTCTGTTTCCATTAAATTGTCTTGTAATTTAGACAATCCAACACTAAGTCTTTCTTTTTGTATATACTGATATAATGGATTAGCATTATCTAATACATTAGTTATTAGTTTTCCAGTATTCCATACAATATCTTCAGCTAAAGATCTTTTATTATCTTTAGCTTCTTCTACTACTGGCACTTCTTGTTCTGTAGTAAATTCATTTATTCCATATGACTATGGTAGTTGCGATATATCAAACCCTTCGCTGTACGGAGTCATAGCTTCCCTCACTAGCTATTGTCCTAGTGAGGGGGAATTCAAATTAAATTTATTTTTCTTAGCCATTTTTTATGCGATTTTATTTTTCTTCTTCTCCGGCAGAATAACCAATGCCGTAAGCTTCCTATTGTGTACTTGGATATAATTCAGATCTAAATGCATCTGTCATAGATAGCTTCCATGCTTGTTGATCTAAGTATTCAGTATTTAATTTATCTTGTGGATCTGGAAGTTTATTTAGTAATTCTATCTACCAATATACATCTTCTGTAGGAACATTGTAAGATACTTTTCCTTCATAGTTATATTTACTGCTATACTCTCCTTCTTCTAAGTATCTTTGAAATGGTAGTTTACGTTTATCTCCTTCTTTTATTTCTGTAGATAGAGACACCTTACCAGAGCGATCGTATATTCTTTTAGCTCCAGATATAACCATATCTGCGTCTGTTATACCTAACGCATCTAATTGACTTTGGGGTATAGCTACTGTAATTACCTAACTAGAATTAGGCTGTACTTGTCCATTTTTATTTACAGGTAAAGTAAGAATATTACCTCCCTATTGAAGAATAACATTAGTAAGCTTACCGTTTTTAAGAGCATCTCTAAACTTATTCTTTCCAGATTCTACATGTTTATAACCAGCTATTTCAGATATAACATCTGTAGCTAAATCTAATTGTCTAGGATTAGCTATTACTCTATATTTACCTAATGGAGTAGTAACCGTTTCAGATGTAACACCTGGTATAGTAGTTTGTAACAAATCATTTACAGAAGCTATAGGAGATGGAGCTGCAAATCTATTCAAAATATCATTAGTAGCGTTTGATAAATCTATATTAGTTAATTTACCATCTGTAGCATATTCTTTAAATATTTCATTAAACAGTTTATTTGGTGTGTAACTATTAGATTCATTATATATTTTTCGTAATTGTTCCTTAAATATATTTGCAGATAGAGTATCATTTGATTCGACAGCTTTATTATATTGATCGGTTAAAGAATTTATCTGATCTCTATATTTATTAGCTATGTAAGCTTGAGTTCCTAATTTAAATGCATCTCCACCAGTAGCTGCAATAGATTCTGTCAATCTGAAAGGTTTCTAAGTAGCTTGTTGTTCTTTTGTTCTAGCTCTTTTTAATCTATCCTCTTCGTATATCTTAGATAAAGGATTAAGTTCTCTATCTTCATATGCAAATTCTCTACCAGCTCTATATATACGATTAGCAAATAAAGCATTAGCTTGTTCTGGAGTATATCCTTGCTGTATTAATACTTGTATATGTTTCTGTGCTTCAGGAGTGTTATATATAGCAGAAATATTGTTAGCTATTTCTTGATCTATTCTTTCAGATGAAACTCCTCTCCAATCATAA
This sequence comes from Megamonas sp., assembly GCF_986095205.1. Classification (NCBI taxonomy): domain Bacteria; kingdom Bacillati; phylum Bacillota; class Negativicutes; order Selenomonadales; family Selenomonadaceae; genus Megamonas; species Megamonas sp. The sequence goes on from NZ_CFQVBI010000038.1 coordinate 49,788, forward strand.
GCACCTTCTTGTCTAATAAATCCAGGCTTTAGATTATCAACATAAGGCTTTACTAAGTCTACTTCTGACTTATAAGCTAATGGAGCAACATCATTAAATACTCCACTATCTAAAGTATTATAATTAGTAAAATCAACTTCATGCCATAAAGGATTATACTTACCAGACAGCATAAGTTGTTGATTTACTTTCTATCTCTAAAGTAATCCTTCTCTACTCTGTTGTAACTAACTTAGCTCATTATAAGGTCTAGTATTAATAAACGATTGTATTAAGGATCTACCTTCTGCTGTTTTAATCAAATCTGGATTAGCTGCTAATTTATTTACTACATCTTGTCCAGCTCCAACTGTTAAATCATACCATCTCTTAGTATCTACAGCTGATGGTGATCTAAACTCTGACCACTTAGTAAACTGATTACCTAAATCCTAATAAGCTTTATCTACTCTTTCGTTATTTGCTTTACCTATAGCATATAACTATTCAAAGGGTATTGGTGTATACTAACTAATATACTCACTTTCTATTGGTTTATCAAATCTATTCGTTGCCATTATCTTTTCAAATTATTATATAATTTAGTTAATTGATCTGATGTCATACCATATTCCAAATAAGGTAACATAGCTTCTAGTACAGCAGAGTCTCTTTTAGTTAAACGTTTATCTTTACTTATCTACTATATTCTTGTAGATAAATCACCAAATCCTTTTCTACGAATATTTCTAGTAGCTGCATCATTTTGAGCTTGTTCTACAGAAGCTAAATGTCTAGCATTAGCATACTGTTGTCCCCATTGATTAGCTATTTGAGCATTGTTAAATGCCATTTGATTTTCAGCATTATTTTTAGTAGCATAAGCATTAGCAATAGCTTTATTTCTATTAACAGCTGACTACAAACCAAATGCCATATTAGCTCCAGTATTAGGATTAAGATTAGCCATATTGTATCTAGCAATTCTATCACTTAGTGTAGCTTCTCTAAGTATAGGATCTATATTATAATCAGTAGGACCATATACTGGATCATAAGTATATGTTTCTACTCTTTCAGGACTACCTGAGAATATATTACCAATAGGTCCAGCTAATGCAGCTATATTGTCTATTAGATCTAACCAGTTATTATCACTTGGAGTTTTTGGCTTTTTACCATTTGTACCATATATATTACCTACTGGAAGCTATCCAGGATTACTAGTGTAGTTAAAGTATTTACTACTTCTAGCATTAGCAGTATCTACGTTACCAATGGGAGCGTTGATATTATAAGGAATACCTAATCTATTTGCTACTTCAGAAGATGGTATATGTCTAGGTCCACTACTTTGATTAGATCTACTATCCACATATGCTTGACCAATCTTATGCCAATCGCCATACTTTCTGTCTGTCATTAAAGATCTAGCTTGTTCTACTGTAGGTATAACTCCTTTGTTCTTACCTAAGTAAGTAGACATGTCTCCGTATTTACCGCCATAGATATCTTTTACATCTTGATCTGTAATACTATTAACCCAGTTTAAATAATCTTGTGTATAGTTATTTTTATTTGGATCCCAGTATTTAAAATCAGACATATTTTTATTATATCCATATGGTTTAATACCTCTAGTACCATCTGCATAAGCAGCTGTATTTTTCTTGTTTATCTTACTGTTTTTTAAAGCTTCTTGCTAATCTAACAATACTTGATATGCTATTTGATTGTTTCTTTCATTTAGCATCTAACTATTTTCAGCATATATATTATTAGCTTTCTTATTGCTTTTTTTCATTAATTTCTTTCCCATTTCTGCAAATGTTTTATTTGTTCCTGGAACTTTAATCTTATCGCTTAATACTTGAGTTCCAACAGGTACATTTAATAAATTAGAATCTGTAGGTTTACCTTCTTCTGGTATAGATCCTATAGTTCCATCTGGTGTTCTTAACATCTCACCATCATCTAAGTAAGCCATAGTAGATGGTACTACACCACCTTTAGATAAACTTAATTCATTATATCCATTTTCCTAATAGTAATCAGCTGCTACTTGTTCAGACATTTGTCTAGCTTGAATACCATTTTTAATTCTACCAGCCTTATTACGTATATAACTTTTACTATGACCAAACAGACCTGCGATTCCTGATGGTAATTCATACTCACCAGTCTACTCATTAACAGAACCACCAGAACCTATACTTGAAGTAATACCACCAATAGCTCCACCTATTACTGCTCCCCAAGGTCCACCAATAGAAGCGCCCATTGCAGCTCCAGATCCTATTCCACCTATTACACCAGCTGCTGTAGGTTTCTTTCCACTAGTAGCATTACCTATCATACTACCTACAGCACCAACTCCTTGTGTAACTACATTAGCTTTATCTACTCCACTCATATTCCCCCAATTTGAAATAGCGTCAGCGCCAAAAGCGTATTGAGGAATTTTTTTTAATTTCTTAGTTTTCATATTATAACATTGAATATCTATAAGTTGTTTTAACATATGGAAGTTTGAACTCTTTGTTATCATTACAATCAAATGTGTAATTACAAATTAAATACTTTCCTCTCATTCTTCCAGCATAAGACATGTTAGTTTGCTATTGTAAATCAGGTTTATCTTGTTTTTCTCTACTTATCGCAAATCTATAATTATCTTCTCGAACTTCTATGTTGTTGTAATCAATAGAGTCTGTTACTTGGGTTTTAGTTTCAAAATGTATATCTGTTATTAATGTAGGTTTTTCTTCATCTCCAACATCTTCAAATTCAGCAGAAAACCATTGATTATCAAATACTTTAGTATATGCTATATCTTTATTTACTACAAACCTTACATAAGATATACGTTCTTCTTTCTCTTTACTATCATCTACGTAATACATATTGTGTAGATAGTAACAATTATTATCTTTAATAGTAACTAATCTAGTAGAAAATGGGAAGAACCAGTTTGGATTATGAGTATAGAAAGATGTAAATACATTTAACTATTCATTAAATATTAAACATCTATCGTATATTCTAAACCATACTTCATTATATTTCTTATCATAAAATGATACTGGATTTTTTCTAGCTGAGTCTGGCAATCTATTTAAATATGTCTATACTTGTTTTACTTTAGATAATTCATTAAATCCATTACCCAATGAACATATTATATTTTTATCAAAATCGTGCCAGTATAAAGTTGTTTCTGAATTAGTAATACTTTTATCATTTATGATACTGCTACCATTTTGTGTAACTAAATAATCATACCTAGTTAATACTCCTCCAGTACCTAATACTAGTTCTCCAGCGTTGTTGTCATTAATTAATGATCTATCATTGACAGAAGCTATACCAACAGAACTGTCCTAAAAGAAGTATAACCTATTCTTGAATACTTTTAAATTAGTAACTGGTCCGTATGTACTATCTGTATCTAAATAATTAGCAAATTTAAATTTAGTCCAACTATCTGTCTATTCGTTAATAGACTTTACTTCAGAACACGTAATACGATTCATACTCTTTACGTTATCTTCAGCGTATATAGAACTTTGAATATAACCTTTAGCGGTATTAGTACTAGAATATGCTGAATTATATGTATACATAGGTTTTCCTTGAGTATAGTTTGTATTTAGTGCACCAGGTTCTGTTAAAAAATATATATTAGCCTCTCCAGTTTGAGCATTGCCAGTAGATACTGTTGTATCTTGAGAAAAATGTTCATCGTTTCTATAGTGCAAGTTTACACTGGATTCTAAAGGTATATAAGCTGCAACAAATCTCTTGAAACCGTTTCTATCGTCTGGATCATTTCTAGTAAACAACAAGGTGTGTGCATAATCTAACACTCCTAAATATGTATCACCACCGAAACACATAGCTGTATCATATTTTTCCCAAGATGTTTTGACATAAGTATTAGTACTATAATAAGTAGAATAACTTCTACTTATAAATGTATTGCCACCATACTAAGTAGCACTCTTCTTTATATTAACAAAAAGCACAGAGTTGTATCTAAACTTTCTCAACATTGGCGTTGTACGTATACCTGTAAAACCACCAGAATATACATCTGGGGCACTAACAGCTAAACATACTCCGTGAGGTCCAAGAGCTTCGTTAGAACCAATGCTATAATTGATAAACCCAAATCTATCTATATAGTTTACTATTTGTTTAGCATCAAAAGCTTCTTGGTAAGGAGATATATTAGTAGGTTTAACGACGTCTTTTATAGGAAAAGATTGACGCAAATTAGAATTGTCTTTATGAGCATAGTTCTTACCAAACATCTAATAATATTTACATACCCCTCCACTAAGTCTGCCATCATTTTGCTCAAATCCATCAAATACTCCAGATTCCAATTTAATAGCTGGTCGATCTCCATCATAATCCGATCCTTCTACTACACCACCAAATGAATTTTCAGTCTAATTGTTATCATTTCTACCTAACACTTTTGTGAAAGGTATTCCTAGTCTGTGATGTTTATATCTATTATCATTACAATATGTAGCGGAATGAGCACAATATAATGGAACTATATTCATATTACTAGTAACAATAGAATCTGAATTTTCTTTATTAAAACATATATCAGCTGTTACTAAATCAAATATACCGTTAACGTCCATTGGGTTTATAGCTTGAGTATCTTGCTATACCATTTTGTTATCATATATATGATATATTCCTTGTGCAAACGGTGATACGGTAGTGTCTGTAAATGTTGGCATAATAGTAGGTCTTCTATCTATGCTACCAATAGAATATTCAGCTCTATAATCTTCAGTATTATTCTACCACCCATTGAATCTAACAGTTTTGTTTAGTAATCCCTAAGTAACTACAGTTCTATCTGCCAATGTTCTGTCGCATCTTACTATTTCATAAGCTACTACATCTGTAGGAAGATTTTGTACATAAAACATTATACCTAACGGGTGAGATACCAATTCATAGTTACCTGACCCATCTACTGTATCGGCAAAAGTAAAAGGTTCATATCCTTCAATATCACCAGATGGGAATCTAATATCTCCAATCCAATGTACAGGAGAAGGTATATTTTTCTAATTGTAGAATACGATACCAAATCTATATACTTCGTCTCTCTAATATCCTAAGAAATTAGATACGTAAAATGGGTCACTATAATTTCTTATTCTAGATGCATTATCATTATTATAGATGTATACAGTTTGACCATTCTCTGGACATTTTAATTTAATAGTACTATCTATTCTTTTAGATGCAGATAATTCCAAATTATATGCTAATAATTTATTACCTTCTTCATCTACAGATGGAGTATTGTCAGATTCTATTAAGTCTGTAGTAACAAATCTATAACTTATATTTACTCCTTTGCCACCTCTAACGGTTCTACTATCATCATATCCGTAAGCATATTCTTCAGTTTCATTATTTGGATATACTATTTGACTATTCATAGGGTTAATACAGTCGTGTTCTTCTGGTATAATAAAGTCGTTACCTTGACCCAATAACTAATCAAAAGTTAAAGTTAAAGAATTTTCAGTTATACTAGAATTTAGCTATATTGTTCCATTTTTATTGCACCTATATGCCCTAGCATCGTAAGCTACATCCCATGTTATTTCTTGTAAGTTTGAAGCAAATAACCTATTATTCATTTTAGCTATACTCTTAGCATTAAATTCAAACGGAATTATATTGTTAAACTCTTCAATGGATAACTCATTAATATAATTCTTACCTATATCATTATATGTAAAAGTAATGGTAGGATTGTCAGATTTGGGCAAATCTAATTCATTTATAATGTATATTTTTGGTACTTGATTTTTATTAGTGTACTGTATTCCAATTATTCTAATTCTTTCAAATCTACCGTCATTAAATAATGTAGCTGACAATAGACACCCTTTGTCTGTACTTTCGTCTTTATTGTTTCCATTAAAGTTTTTAGATGAATTAGTGTTACTAGAAGATATAGGTATCATAGAACTTAGTGATGAAGTTGTAGTTTCACCGCCATGCACATTGAATAGCTAATAACAATACTGTACCATACCTGCTGGCAAATTACCAGAAGTCCATTCAATAAACTTAAATGGAGCAATAGTAGAACTTGGTAACAGATCAAAGTATGTACTATCTGTTATTGGACTAGTCTTACTTGTATTATATTTCTTCTATATATTAATGCATTTGATAGAAGTATTACCGTCAGATATATATACTTTGCTAACATTGTTAGACTCAAAATTAGTAACAATGGATACGTTGTCTGTAATATTTAATTGTGCAGATACTATTAGAGTCCAAGTTGGACTGATACTATTAAAATCAGTTACTATCCAAAGATTATTAATTCTATTTTGTTCATACAATTCTTTAGTAAATACTATTCCACATTCTTCTACTTTTTCTTTATCTGTATTATACCATCTACCAACAGCCGTACCTAGTATATTTTCAGAGATTTCTAAACCTCCTAAATATTGTCTAATATCTTCTATATTCTATAGAATTCCAGTAGTTCCGGCATTATCTGTTAACAATCTAACATTCTATGCCCATCTATACTACTTGTTAGATAGCATAGTAATATCAGAATCTAGATTCATTCCTTCGAGAAATGTATTTACTTGGCTATTTATCTCCATAATCTATTATAATTCTAATTATAAATTTCTTGTCTATCACCAGTAGTACTAAAGAAAGTACGTTCTTCATCTATCTCTGGGACTAATGTATTCCATGTGTACTTGATATTAGTTAATTCGTCTTGGTTCGGCATTAATGATTCAGCATATGCTTGCTTTCTATAGAAGTTATACGAGTTCTTAGCATCTATCCACAACTATCTGTGTACTTCTCCTTTTATATACTTAATATAAAGAATCTTTTGTGCACAATACCAAAAGCAAGCTTCAAAGTAAGACTATACGTCTGGCATCATCGGCATACCATCTTCGTCAGTATAGATAGCATGGTATGATATTTTTGCATATCCTTCTGGGACATTTGAGATAAGATATCCTGGTTTGACATCATATTGTGGCGTATAACTGAAATTAGTACCATTAAAACTAGTGTGCTGTAATCTACCATTTTTGCTACAAACTGTATAATTATTAATTAGTGTGCTAAGTGTCTATCTAGTATTAGTATCTTTATTAAGTATTTCTAATGCGTCTTTATCTTTAGTAAGATTGTGAAGGTTCTTTACTAATGGTATTAATACATCATCGTGTATAATCATATTACAACAATCACAGTTATCTTTCTTATCATATACACTGAATGTACCAGTGCTCTTTTTCATAGGTATCCAACCACCACAATCACATGTAGAGTAAGCTACACTATTTAATCTTTCTAGGTCACATGGTAACTTAGCCTAATAACCATTGATAGGTATTACTTCTACTTTGTGATCTAATTGATTGACAGAACCTATATTCATTAAACTCTCTCCTATCCATTGTTTGATGTCTGTAATAGGTATTTCAGTTTCATTTAAACCTAAGTCCGCAATTACTTTAGCAATCACGGCTTTACTACTTGTCATTTTATATATCATGGCTGCTATTCGTAATCGTGAATATTATTATTTAATTTATCTTTATATCTCCATATATATCCAACAGCATGTTTGACAAAACCTTTTGCACATCTAGCAATATTACTTATTGCATACGGTTTATTCAAATATCTAGAAGCGTCAGATATTGATTCAAATTCGTTGATAATATTATAATTATCATCTAATTGTAAAACTGGTCTTTTAAACTGTTGTATAACATTAAGAGAATTATTTTCATAAGGATGTATATTAGAATGATCTCCATTGTCGTATCTCCACATAAATCCATATGCAGACTTGCTTTTATTTTTGCAACATCCTATTATTGTAACTCCTTTTAATTTTCCATTTAAACTACGTTCTGCTTCTCTAGAACTATGAAAAGTGCGAATATAATTTCCATCTAAATCATAGCAGTTTACTGGAATTCCACGCTTGGCTTGTAACGCTCCATTACTAATTCTCTATCTTTGCTATTTATTACGTTTTTGTCCTCTGAGTTTTTCAGCTCTTTTCTATTTTATTTCTTCTGTTTGTAATACATTTATTGGACAAGTAGCTGTATCACTAATATTATATTCGGGTTTCAAATCTAAATATTTCTGTTCTAAAAATAAAATAGTACTTCTAATATTTTCACACTTTTCCAAAATCTGTACATAAAATTTATCTTCTCCGTATTTGTTAAAAGCATTCTGTAAATAAATACTATGGTGACTATTTCTTCTAAGAGCTGATCTGTGTACTAATATTCTATGCTAGATATTTTTAGAGCTACCGATATATCTGTGTCCATTAAGTTCGTTGACTATTTGATATACTCCAGATATTTTTTCAATTTTATCAACTTCTTTAAAATTATATTTCTTCATAGTCTTTCTATTTAGATTTGATTAATTGACACAAATGCCTTTTATTTGCTCTAGTAAGTACAATCTAATACTTACTTTTGTTAGACACTAGCATGTCCTATTTATTCCAGTAAAGTCTATACTTATAGAATCCTGAGTGTTCGTTAAGTAAATAAGTGAGTTTACCTAATTCTTTAGTAGCTTTATAATCTATCCTAAGGCTTCTACCATCTAAATGTTTAGGTTGTTTCTTTACTATTTGAATACTACCCATTCTATAAGGTAATTTAACTTCTTTACTTTCTTCCAGTAACTAATCTCTTAAATAATAAAAGTAATCTGTTACTATCTTTCTATAAGTAGTATAATCTATATCATATACTGTATCTGGTTCTATACTACTTAAGTAATGATTATAGAATGAAGGTATAGTATAAGAAACTGTTTTGTTAGCTGATTTATTTAATTCATTCATCGTCTTATACTTCTATTAACATTCTAATTCATCACATTCTAAGTATCATCTTTACTATCATTAGTAGTATCAGATACTTGCTATCTCATAGTTAAGAAATCTTTGGTAAAGATCAATTGCTTAACTGTACCCCACATGTAAGCAGGTAAAGGATATTCATCTTTATCAGGATTATAACACAATTTATCTTCTGTTGGATCTTCAGCAATTATTTCTACGTCAATATATTCTAACTAGTTAGCATCACCTTCTACATATATTCTGTTACCTTTAACATAGGCAATGTAATCTTTACAAGTATACTTTCTATATTTCTAAAACTTCATTTTAGTTTCAGAACCTAATTGAATAATATTACCATAAGCATCTTTTACTGTTATTACTGAAGTAGTAAGTTTAGTACCAAGTAAAGTAGGTAATTCTTTATCCCCTTGGTATTCTGCATGACCTGGATCTTCTTCTATTTTATCCAGATGCATACGTATAGTCTAATAGAAAATCTAGTCTAATTGTTCTCCCTTATCTAACTTCTGTTTTAATAAGTAAGCTCGATAAGTTTTAATCCACAATTCTATCTAGTATCTACTGAGCTTTTCACTCTCAGCAATCTAGTTGTTTCTAGCTTCTAATAGAATATCATCAATGAGCTCATTTAATGTCATATCTATATATTTAAATTATAATTATAATAGTCATAAAACGCATTTTAAGACTTACTGTAAATTTTTATAGTATCTTAGATACACTCCTTAACAGAAACTAATAGCCTTTCTTAAAAAGCTTTATAATAATTTTCCGAGCGAAGCGAAGGAACTCTGAGCGAAGCGAGGAAATATTATTAACATACATAAACAACAAAAGCTCGTCCACTATACAGTGAGCGAGCCTCGTAGAGGTGAGCGAACGTTGTGAGCGTTGCCGAGTATTATTTCATTGGAGCTGGTACATTAGGCATAGGTGGCATTGGTGGTTTAGGAAACCCTCCCATAAACATCTTCTTAGTATCTTCGATCATCTTCCTAATATCAGCAACATCGTTCTTTAAATCATTTATTTCTTTACTATTGTCAATAGTATTTGTTATTATAGGAGCTTCTACCTGTGCTTCTAGTTGATCTAAAATATCTTTACACTTTTCCATTTCTTCATCATACTTACTTGCAGCTTCTTTTTTAGCTTTGAACTCATTATAGTTCTATCTAACCATATTAGCTATTTCTTCTTTATTAGTAGCAACAGTAAGTCCTATAGAAGTATCATTAATAATCGAACGCTCAGCTGGTACTGATAATTTCTTAGACTCTCCATTACAGCTAATAAACACATCAACTAGTTTACGTCTGCTCTATCCTGGTATTGGAAACTAACCTTGAGGTAAAGCTTCATCATAAGGATTTGAAACCTAAGTAATGCAACCAAGACTATAAACAGTAGTCTTTTTAAATGTTCCTAGAACTTCTAATACGTGCACGTGATCTCCTATTTTTAATTGACTAAATAACATAATTGAATTGGTTTTAGTAGGGCTACCTTTTACAGTAGCCCTAAGTTTTTTATTAAGCAGCTGGTGCTACAATATGATTTATAGTCTGAAATACTCCAGTACGTTTATCATAGTATATTAGATATTTATTACCAGTTGAAATTTCTTCTGTTGGCATCTAATCACCAGATCCATTTAGTAATGCTTTACCACTATTAGTATTTACACTAGTTGGATTAGATGATACCTAACTAGAACTAACAGAAGTAGCTACAGATACTAATGATCCTTCTGTTGCACCAGTAGCAGTATGATTAATATTTAACAATATTAAACCTCGTAACAACTGCACGATAATAGTCTGAACGTATCATGTTGAGAGCAACGTACCAATCATACTTGTTGTATTTCTCACCTTTCAGATTGATTCCGTACTGGTTAGCGATTGAAGTAGTTTCTTCTAAACTCCAATGTTCTCCACGAGAGCCATCTTCGTTTTCCATCTTAGAGACTGCTTTTAGTGCACATTCTTCATTGAAGTGTGGACCATACATAGCCTCATGACGCTCTATTTTCAGTCTTTCTCTCATTGCATTAATTGATTTAATTATTCGACTTATAAAGTTCATTTTGATAAATCTATTATTCTAGTATTTTCTACATTGATTAACTTGTTACTGTTATCAATTTGGTACTTATAAATAGTTCGTTTTTTAAAATCAAAGTGAAGGAGTCGCTAAAACCAATTACGATAATTACGCTTATATTCTTTTTTAGTATGAATAAATAGTGATTGTGTATTGCGAATGTCGATACTATGTGTTAGGAGCGTATCTCTTTTATTTATTACGATTGATGTCAAATTATTTGGTTTGATTTCCACTTTAAAGTCAGTTGATCTAACTACTATAGTAGTATCATGTACTACTTTCTACTCCTATATCTGTACCTATTTCAACTCCTTCTCTTTGATTTTTAATTTCTTTACTGTAGCATGTACTTCTTGTATCAAGCTATCTTTGGTTTCTTTAAATTCATCTAGAGTAAGCTATAACACTCTGTTATCATTCTTCTACTATGTTGCTAGCTATTCATAGTAAAGATAGTTATTAGTTACTCTATCTAGTTCTCTATTCTTCTTATCTAGCTAGTTATTCTAATAAAAACAAATGGCAGCGAGAATCGTAATGATAATCACTGCCATTGCTTTGTAATTTCTTTTAAACCAACCGATAATGTTACTTGTTAATCTTTTTGCTAGACTTATCAGTATTGGTATCATTTGTAATAGTATTTTGTTCTTCTAAGATGTCTGTTATATCTGCATCTAAATATTTTTCTGCTTTCGACTTTATAATCTTTGTGAAGAGTCTTGTAACTAATGAATTAGGTTTTAATGCTTTCCTAGATTCTAATAATGATATTATTTCTGCAAAACACACTGCTCCTGCTGCAACTTTAGCTAACACCAGATCAGCATATGTCATAAATATAAACTTATCTAATAAAGTAAATCCAGCTATCATTATAGCTGCAAATCCTAGTTTCTCAATAGTAGACCAAAACTTACCAGATTCAAAATAATTCTTGTGAGTTACTTGTCTACATACTTTATATCCATAGATCAAGTCTAATATTATGAATAGAAATGATACACCTATTAATGGTGCAGCTGGTGCTAGTATAGTTGCCATACCTGTTAGCCAACCTACTATAGATTGATATCCATTAGCAAATATACGTCTTGCAAGATTCATTATATATAAACTTCTACTCAACACAACTTAAAATAATTTTATCTGAAATAAAAATGCTAGTCAATATTTATTACTGCTAGCATATGTTAAAGTCTCTGCGATTATATAACTATAACGTACTCATTATGCGTATGTTCTATTTCCTTTACGTATATCCAGGTAATCTAATAGCTCTTTATGTTTAATAGTTTTAGTAAGTAAAGAATAACAGTTAGCGTGTTTAAACCATCCTATGTAGCTAGCCATTTTTCTTTTATAATATTTATAGTTAGTACTTCTTTTATTCAGTTTAGCATTCTTCTTACAATATCTTTTCTTTAATGCTTTTCTAACTAAAGTAAAGTTATGATATATTTTATATCCAACAAAATCTATACTTCTACTTTCTACTGGGAATACCTGATAATTATTCTTTAACTACAGTTTTAAATTATCTTTTAGATATTCCTTTATATCTCTAAGTAACGTCTACAAAGACTCTTTATCTTTATAAAGTATTACTATATCATCTGCATACCTGTAGTAGTACTTCATGTTTTTATTTTCTTTAACCCAGTGATCAAAGTAAGATAGATACAGATTAGCAAAGAACTAAGATAAGTAATTACCAATGGGCACTCCATCTGACGAATCTATTATTTCATCTAACAACTATAATAGTTCTCTATCAGATACCTTTATTCTAATTATCTATTTTAATATATCGTGATCTACTGAAGGATAAAACTTTCTAATATCTATCTTAAGACAGTATTTAGTATTCTCTCTATCTTTTAGATCATGCTATATCTACTTAAGAACTTTGTGAATTCCTCTTTTCTTGATACAACTATAAGTCTAAGGTATCATCTAATTGATCCACAAAGGTTCCATTATGTTCATAATAGCGTGATGTACTATACGATCTGGAAAGTAAGGTAGTTTAAATATTATTCTTTCTTTAGGTTCATATAATTTAAAAGTAAAATATTCAGAAGTTTTATAAGTATGATTGATTAACATATCCTGTATCTACTTACAAAATCCTTCTATGTCTGCATCTACTTTCTTTACATCGTTTCTATGAGTTTTATTCTTTCTAGCATTATGATGAGCTAGCTTTATATTATCTAAATCTGTTATCTTCTAATATAAATTCTTAAATTTCTTCATAGTCTGAAATTACAAAGAGCTTTCGATATTTCACTACTAACCCTTAATAAATTATTTATATTTTTTACCAAGTGGTAAGGTCCTTCTCAGTAGTTGGCTATTATATGATAAACTGAAAATATTATGATACGCAATTTCATTGAACTGATATTAGCATTGGAATTACTAACCTCATTATTGGAATTAAGATTGAATAGACCTGCTTTGCTGCTATTGTCAGAGTTACTACTTTTTTACTTAAAACTAATAATGCATACTCGTTCTAATTCTAGAGAAGCAACCTGTGGGTATTACTTAACTATACCGTATTGCATAATTAAGTCATTACTCCGCCCACGGGAGATATGTTAATCGAGAACCGAAAGTAGCATGGGAAATACCAACCCCATCATGGGAACTAAGAGCGAACAGACCCGCCGAGCCGCCAGTGACAGAGTGACCACCTATTAACAAACAATGTAATGAACCATCCGTATTATCCCAATTATAGTCACACCAGTATGTTGTTTCTGAACCATTGTTGCAAGATAAAGCGAAAAAGTCACACGTAGACGTAGTTACTATTTTTGTTTTGTATCCAGTAACTACAGCATTTGCTGCTATATTTTTATAGTACGGATTATCATTCGAGATAGAATCACCGAAATGATCTGGAGAATCGCACTTATACCAAAATCTAGCGTCGTAACCAGAAATATATACACTAATAACATCGTCAGTGTGTTTCCACACATGCCCAAATGGATTCTCTATTCCTCTATATCTATTACACTTTTTTGTAGTAGTTGTAGTATTAGAGCCAGATGAATCTGTCTATTGTATAGTTACTGTAACTTCACCAGAACCACTACCTAAACTATCAGAACTTCCAGTAGGAATAAACGAGTAAGTTGTAGCTCCGTTGATAGTTACCGCACCTGTAGTACAACCAGAACCTAATCCACCTTGTCTAAATCCTTCAACTGTTAATGCAGTATTAACTGCTTTTTGACTATTTCTGGTAGCATATTCTACTAAGAACAAATGACATATAGCTCTATGTTCATTATATGTATATATATTCCACGAATTTCCTAAACCATTAGCTCTCGCTTTTGGTCTTACAGCAGATCTTGTGAAATTAACACTAGGTATTTTATTTTTAGAAGATCTATAATAATTCCCATCAATATAACCTTCATAAGCAGACACATAAGCTTCTTTATGATGATACCATCCTGGTTTAGCATGTGGACATATTTTTAAATTATGTGTTTCAGTAGATTCTGTATAATCATCTATCCACCAAAATTCAGGTATTTTAATCATTACATTTATGTTATTGTCTTCTAGTAAAGCATCTACATCTCTCCATCCTCCAGCAGAATAATTTTCACATTTAGTCCAACTATCGTTTAGCTTTAACATTCTATATAAAGGATTTCCGTCTTTAAAATAAAGATATCCTTTCATCATACTCTATATAGGCAGTGTTCTATGCATATCCATATTACCAATACGAGTACAATCTGGATTAGAAGATGTTTCTGACCAAGATACACCGTACCAGTCTGGAGCATCTAATGTTTTAATGTTACCTAATACAAAATTACTTGGTCTCTATGTAGTAGCTGGGCTACTTAATATGTCATCAGCATTAGTAGAAGCATATTTACATACTATATTAGTATTTGCTCCCCACTAATTACTAGTTCTAATCCATATTTCTACTTTATCAGAAGTAATAACATATCCAGCTATAAATGTAGTAATAGAAATAGTATCTATACTATTCAAAATACGCAATTCTACATTTTCCGTAACTCTAGTAGAAGCAGTCAATGTTGCATAATAAGCATATTTTTCACCAACATCAGTTCCACCAACTATTTCAAATACTACTCTTTTATCCTATGTTATCATCTAACTAGTTAATGGTAGAGTGCAAAGTTTAATCCAATTTTCGGCATTGGATTGATTTACACTATTTATAGAGCGCTTAATAGATACGCTATCAGTATTAAAATTTGAAACTCCATAACCATCTACCATATCTGCATTCAGATTGGTACATAGAGTAGTAGAAGATACTTGTATAGGTGCAGTTCCAGTAGCTACTTTAGATTTAAGATATCCAGTGTTAGTAACATTACCAGAATCATCAACAACTAGTTCTGTTATAGCTTGTCCTTGTTTTTGAATTCTAAATCCACTACCATACTTAGTAGTTACATCCCAGAATTCATCTCCACTCTTTAATCTAACTACTGCCCATCTGGAAGATGGTACAGAAACATTGCTATACAAATTAATATCAGATGTAGTTTCAATAGTTAAACTACCAGTCATAGTATCACCAGCTTTCTTTACATAAGTAGTAGTAGGATCTACACCTAATGCGCCAGTTACATTATTCTTAGTTATACTGATAGTACCACCATCTGCTAATGTTATATTACTGCCTATCTTAACACCACCTAATGCACTAGCTGTAGCAGCAGGTAATACATACTTATTAGCTTCAGCTTCAATAGCAGCTAGTTTATTCTTTTCAGGAGTAGTATAATCATTAGTACTAAGACCTTTACCTTCAACTTTATCTACTTTTTGAGCCTACAGTTGAGTAATATTACTATTCAATGTCTCTTCTACACCAGTAGCTCTTTCTACTTCATTTGCTATAGCTGTAGCATTAGCAGACTCAGCGCCTTTAGCTCTAGTTACTTCACTAGCTAAATAACTAGTTAGTTTCTATTCTGCTGCTTCTGCTCTAGTCTATTCAGCTGTTACAGTTGTATCTGTATATAACTTAGCCTGTTTAATAGCATTAGCTATAGAACCAGTAGTAGATTCATTACCATTAATAATAGTAAGTTTATCTTCATTTACTTTTACTCTATTAGATAATGAAGATACATTGTTATTAATAGTAGTATCAGCTTGAGTTCTATCAAGTATCTCTTGAGCTAAATCATCAGCTACTTCTTGAATACTACCTTCAATAGCTGTAGTATCAAATGAACCTGATAAAGCATCCCAACCATCTTCAGTCCATACTACATTAGTACCAGCATCATAATGTTTACCGCCTAAGTTAAATGCATTAGTAATATTATATACATCACCAACTACATTGTTGTCTTTAGGTAGAGTTTCAAACGTACTAGATCCTTTTACTTTATAAGCACCGGATAATTTAGCATCTACTTGTGCTTTAGTATAAGTATCAGACTTGTCTGCTTTTAATGCTAACGCTGCATTAGTTGCATTAGTGTGATCAGTAATCTTATTGTCTAGCTCTTCTTCTTTAGCCTTAGCTCTATTGGTTTCTACTAAGATAGCTGCATTTCTATCACTAACTTCTGTAGCAATAGCTTCTTTTCTATCCTGTACTTCCTTGTTTATAGCATTAGTATGTTGAGTATCTACTTGAGTAGATCTATTAATTTCATTCTGTAAATTAGTACTAATAGTCTATTCAGCAGATTGAGCTCTATTCTTCTCAGTAGCTATATCATTGCCTAATTTGGTTTCAGCAGCACGAGCAGTAGCAGCTTCTTTATCTATATTACTTTGTAAAGTAGCTAAAGACTATTCTAATGAATCTGAATCAATAGCAATACTAATTACATTATCTTCACTAATACTAACATCTTTACCTGGTTTTAACTTATTAATTAAGTCATTATAATCACCAGATGTAGCTACTGGTTTAAAGTCTGGTTTACCAGTAATATTATTCCATTGTACAGCTAGATCACCAGATGCACTAATTACATTAGTTTCTTGATCAATTTCAATGTTCAAACCTGCAATGAGTTTCTTCTAATACTTTGCACGTATATCAGCAAAGGTATCAATCATCTCAGTATGAAGTTCCTATAACTGATGTTGTTTAACAAAGTCTAAGAAGTCTTTAGATGTGACAATACCAGCTGATCCAGTAGATGCTATAGGTAAAGATATAGAATCATTACTTCCATCATACTTAAACATTACCATAGTAATATTATTAGGATTAGAAGTATTAAATTGTATATCCTTTATTACATCTTTTACTTCTTCATCATCTACTTTACTATCTACATCACTAATGTTTGCTTTATCATTAAGCAATTTGTTTACCTATGTTTTAGTATAGTAGTTGCTAAGATCAGGCGTACCACCAGAGGCAGCCAGCCTTACCCATTCGGTTCCATTGAAATATTTAATGCTACCACCGTAAGGATTATCAGATAAGTCAACCCAATAGTCTATTTCTTCTGGATTAGGTTGAACAGACGTTGCAAAAAATATTATCCTATTCGTTACCATATGTATTTGTTATATTAAGCTGCTGGAGTTTCTAATGCAGCAACTCTTGTAGTTAATGCGTCAATTAAATCTTTTAAAGCTTTGCCTTGAGCAGCAGCTAAAGCTTCTGTAGTACTAGTACTTGTTAAAGTGTTATTTATAGTCACTTTAGTATCTGCTGTAGGAGGTGTATATCCTAATGCACTAGTTACATTAGCTTTACTAAGACTAATTGTACCATTACTATAAGAAATATTTGCTCCTACCTTTACTCCACCAATAATTTCAGCTGTAGCTGTTGGTAAAACATATTTATTTGCTTGTGCAGCAATACCATCTAGTTTAGTTTTATATGCATCAGTAAAGTCATTACTGGATAGTTCTTTTCCTTCTACCTTATCTACTTTACCTGATTCAAGTGCAGCAATTCTAGCACTCTGATCATTGTCAGTATCATCATTTAAAGGCAACCATTTACTATCACCTGCATAATACTTAATTACATTACCTTTTGGATCTGCTGCTAAGTCAACCCAATAATCAAACTCTTTGGGATTTGGAGCTACATAGCTTCTTGTTATTCTTGTCATATACGTATATTTTAATTATTAATTCTAATGTAATGCAAATTGCACTAAATTTTTACATCCGTTGGGATCACAATATTGTATTACTGGTCTAGCTACTCTCACTGCACCAGTATTGTTAGTGTCAAATACTACACTAATATTATCCGTATTTACTATAGGATGTATCCAATCTTGACCACCAACAAAAGATAATCTACCTAATGTTCTATTAATAGGTATACTAATTACCTCACCTTCTTTAGCTATACGATGTGGGGTCATATTATATGCATTAGCTAGTTCTGGTATAATACTAATAGCAGAACTATCCTAATACATAATACTGTAAAATATAGTTTCTTTATCCATATTATTATAACGCATTTTAAGGCGTTTTAACGCCACTTCCTTTATTAAATGAACAACTTATCCATTAAACTCTAAAAGCTTCTTAGAAGAGTCTTTTGGCTGGTATACATCGATGTGTGACCATCCATCAGTATTAGCTTCTAATCTAATAGGGTATTCAAATAATTCAGCATTCTATCTTACTATGTTATTCACTGCATTACTATCTAAATCCTTTACATTAAAATCTATTGCTTTACCCAAACAGTTTCCAATAAACACTACTTTTCCATTTCTTCTTGTTATTAATGTGGTATTATCATTGTTTACGCACCATACAGTACCCTTATATTTGCGTTTAAAATAACTTTTCTCTGAAACTTTAGAAGAATCTTTATTTTGGGTTATAAAAATAGTATAAAAATCTTTTGTTATATACTCTTTACCTCTTATAACGTTTTTTACATTCTTTTCGTGTTTCTTTACGCACCGCATACCACATAGAATTGACATAATCTATAACATGTCGATATTATACTCATCTATAGAATAGATAGATATATTTGTGTTATTATTACGTTCATCCAAGTGCCCGTCAAATTTTGCATATGTTATAATTAACTGTTTCATTATATCAGGGGATAGAGAAAGAAACCACATTGGTATTTTTTTATTTTTCCCAATTATTTGACTTACTTGTGCACCAACTGTTGAATTAACATAATAATTATATACTCCAGTACAACCATGTCTTTCATGTGAAATAGAATATTTCTTTACGTATTTCCAGTTTAATTTTGCAAGTATGTCTTCTAGTTCATTTTTGTCTCTTTCTTTTTTTAAATTAAACTTTAACTCATAGTTCCCCTATTTATTTACTCTTCCAAGATAACCATCGGAAATTACAGCCATGCACATACGTAGTAAATTTATATCATAAGTGTTAGTATTATCTTTTATACCAGCCGTTTTAAAAAACATTCTTCTACCGTGTACATCTTTTGCTAATTCTATGTGATATTTTTCGCTTTTATTGCTACGCAAATGCTACAAGTAAGTATTCCATTTTTCACTTATCTATCTATTAGTAATTCTTTTATACTTTTTTGAAGTACTCTTTACTAGCATTCTGTGTCTATCTGTAACTGCATATGATATGTGTTTATTCTCTGCACAATACAGTTCACCATCATAATCATATTTAATTATATCTCTAATTGGTTTAATTTCAATATTTTCAGTTTCGATATTCATCGAATATACTAAATCTGTTGGCTATATTGTCTTATACGTTCTCCAACCATTATTAGTAAGTACTTCGGTTTGATCATCAAAACAATGTGCAGATAAGTAAATGCTATTTTTACTCTTAACTAACTGACATATATTACAACGTAATCCTCTTTGTGAGAATTGTCCACCGGTTTTCCAAGTATTAATAGTAATAGGTTTATTGAATATCTTAGTACGCAATATATACAGAGTACTAAGTAATTCAGTACTAATAAACTACCAAGAAGTTTCACCAAATTTAGAATAACAGTGAGGACACACTAATTCCTATATTTTAAAGTACTTACTTACTTCTTTTATTAATTCATTTCTATCCATATAATATTTGGTATAAATTAAATAGAGGTTTCAACAATTATACTACTAGTCTCATTAACTAGTGTGTCCTTCTTATAAGTAGCAGTATCATATTCTCTCTCATCTACAATAACTCCTCTGTCATCAACATCATATTGTAATACTTTATTGCCTAATATGTGGCGCATTGTTATTGTTTTCATTTCTTTCTCTGTTTCTATACATATTATCTACTAATAAATCAGCTATAACATTTATACCTAACTATTTGCTATCACTAATTAATTGTTCCTACATTACTACTAGGAGCATCTAATAGATGCCCTCTAGTAGTTCTCTATCACTTAACTATTTAATTTGATTGTGTATATTCATAAAATTAAGTCGGTTTGTTTCCTATATATTGTGCAAAACCACCGTAAATATCTACATAGAAATTACCATCATTTAAAGTATCATCATCTGCTAATTGCACACTTATGTTCAAAGCAGTAACTCCAGTACTATATGATATTAAAGTTGCATATATTGGATGAGCGTTACTACCACTAACAGTTTCAGTTCTATAACTTCCATATACTCGTACATCACACGGAGCCCAAAAGTAACTAGTCCCGCTAGTTATAGTTATCCCTACCGCTCCTGCACCACTTCTAGTACAACTAATTTTACTATTATTAAAATTATATATACTGTGTATACTAGACGATACCACTGCATATGAACTACCGTTATACTAAACTTTAAACTTTAGAATAATACCAGAATCTGAGCAACCATCGTGCGAACAATTTGTAATGAGCCATCCCTATGGAGTACTAACTACGTTTAATATACCGCCGTTATTACCTTTAGCTAAAACTAAAGTTCTTTCGTCTACATAGGTGTTTCCTCTATTGTCATAAGTAGTTACATGTAGATTGCCTTCGGTTCCAGTAATAGCTCTAATAGATGGATATTGTCTACAAACAATAGTCATTTCTGTACCATAATTATCTTCACTAACACTTGGTAATATCAATTTGTTTGTATAACCGCTTTTTGCTCCAGTCATATGTATAATTTTAGAATAAGAAGGATTAGCATATACACTTATTGCATTAGTAGAACTAGTATATAATTCTAATGCCTCCTCCCAACCATCTGATTGATAAGAATACAACTTACTATTTGCACAATATGTATCACCATATTTAGGATCAGATATATCAGATGAGGATCTATTTAAATGTGTAATATTTAGAAATCTATTTTTAGTAAAGCAGTTCTCAAAATATAGATCTTTAAATGTACCAGCTTTAGCATTCACAGTACCAGTAAATGTACCATTAGATGCTCTAAATTCGCCAGTACTACTATTCATATACAGTTTAGCTGCACTAGATGAACTACCCCCATCGCCTGACCAGAATACATTATTAGAGAAATGAAATGCACCTAATACAGCATTATCTGCTAACAATGTATTAATTGCCATGGCACTAACACTAGACACTAATTCCCAATATGCTGAACTAGAACTAGGAGTTTGACCGTATACTCCGCCAGAATTAACATACTTAACTAGATATACGCCACCTTTGTAAATTACCTAATCTCTAACATATGCATTACTAGGATTTTCATAGTTAGTTAAACCTATTGATGATGCTGTAGCATAGTAATATCTAGTAGATGAATCCCAAACTCCTCTAAATCTAATATCTGTATATTGAGTGTTAGCAGCTGACCCATCTTGTCCATTCTAACCATCAACTACAACTGTAATAGTTGCTGATGCTGCTACAGGATTTCCATTATAAATAGGATACTGAGTAGGATTAAATGCTACAGTATAATAGTTATATTTAGTAGAACTAGATATATTAAATGTAATATTGGAAACACCAGACCAACCACTACCAACTTCAGTACCTTCTGAAGAGGTTGTTGGAGCGTGACTATTACTACCATATATTTCCCAGTAACCAGATACAGAAGACAGATTACCTGTTCCTGTTTTCTTGTATGCTCTAAATGTCATACTACTAGGCTCATAAGAAGAAGTTCTAGTAAGACGTATAGTTGCTGCTCCAGGAGTAATTATATAAGTAGTAGCATCAGTACCTGGTGTTCCTGGTTCTCCCTTATCACCCTGATCTCCTTTATCTCCATCTTGTCCATCTTGACCGTCTTTACCCCACTTGGTCCAAATAAATCCATCTTTCCAATCTCCCCATTTACCATTTTCTTTCTTACGTGTCCAACATACTTGATATGGTATGCTTTCTGTTACGCTTACTCCATTATCGGTATAAGTGAAAGTAGCACCTTTACAAGTCTTAGTAGGTATATAATCATCTTGCTAATAATCACCATTTAAATATTGTGATCCATAAGTAGGAGAAGCTGGATAATATTGCTCATTTCTACTACATAGAGCTGCTTGATCATAACTAGAGAACCTAGCGAATATGTATTCGTATCCATCCCCATCTTTACCTTTATCTGCAAATACAGACCATAAGCCTGGTTGTGAATAATCTCCCCATTTCTAAGTACTCTTATCTTTATATCTTTGAGTTACATATTCATATCTATGTGAATCGTCTACTCCCTATGGATTATCAAACCACTGTGTACCATCTGGTCCAGTACCTGTCCAGTCTGTAGTTTGATTAGAATTTGGTTTTTGAGGATAATTGTCTTTATCATTATTACGTGCGTATAAGAATTCTATACTATTACCGTCTTCACCATCTTTACCATCGGCTCCAGTAAGTCTTATTAATCCAGTCCAAGCTGTTAATGAACCATCTGCATTTTTAAATCTGTGAATTTGCCATACGTATTGACCTTCTGGCGGAACCATTTCAGAATTTTCAGACCACCCAGATGCAGCTGAATCTGTAGGTATACTTGGAGTAGTAGCTGATATTTTATATCTATATTGATAATTACCACCACTTAAACCAGTTTCACCCCATTTAGCCCATATAGCTGGTTTTTGAAACGCTGACCATACACCATCTGTTTTTTTACGTACACTTACCCATTCAAACATCAAGTTTTCTCTAACTCCTTGGGGATCATCAGTCCAATACATTCCTCCAGGAGAAGTAGTAGTTTGTGCTACACCATTAATAAATGCCTGAGGACGCGCTTCATCATCTGTATTATTAGCAGCTACAGGAGTATCAGGTGCAATGTTTTCAGCTTGTGTACGATAGTAGATATATTCATAACCATCGCCATCCATACCTTTTTCACCCCATTTTGACCATAAAGTAGGACCTTGCCAGTTACCCCAATTACCAGTACCTGCTTTAGCAGCTGGTTTAGTACGTTGAGCTACCCATTCATATTGCCAAGTTTCACTAACACCTTGTGGGTTATCATACCAACCATTGTTTGGTTCTGTATAATCATCTCTATTACTATTAGCTGGTAAAGTAGGTGCAGAATTATTTTGTGTAATCTTATATACAAACTCTATATCATTACCATCGTTACCATCTTTACCATCAGCTCCTGTTAAACGGAAAGGTTCTGACCATCCAGATGTAGATTTATCAGAATACACAGTTTGTATTGATTGCCATACCCAAATACCTTTTTCCACATCTCCTTGTGGTGGGTCCATAGTCCAAGTGTATTTATTGTTTGGGTCTTTAGGTGGAACAGTATCACCTATAGGAGTAGGTGGTGGTACGCTTGATTCAGTATATGCAAATCTAGTATACTCACCATCTTTACCAGCTACTGAAGCACCACGGAATCTATTAGGATCTCCCCATTCTACATTAGGATCATCTACTTCGATAGAGCTTTTAGTAGACATCCATATTGCAGATGCTGTATAATTTCTATGCCAACCGTTGGTAGTACCATCACCAGTAGGTCTATCAGGTATAGCATCGTTATCGTTATATGTAGTCCATAATGAATTAGGTTGTAAATGGAACTATAATACTACTGTCTTTTTAAATGTAGCATTACCTTCACAGTTAATTAACAAGTCTATATGAGGACTATTAGTAACAGATAAAATATCTGTAATTGTGAATATACCATTAGCCATCGTACACTTAAGACCTGTTGCTTCCCAAGTTAAGAAGTAAGATCCTTCAGCATATACATCTGAATATGATAATTCTGTAGTACCTTTAAAAGCTTGTACTCCAAATGTTAAATTATCTAGCTGGCTATACTTATCTAATATGTTTAATTCATTATCCACAATAACAGATAGGTTGTCTTTAGTAAGATTTACTGAGTAAGCATCCTATCCTTTGAGACTATCTTCTTGTTCTGGAGTAAACTAAATCATAGCACCTGTCATGTAGACATTAGTTAAGTAAGCACCATCCCCATGTAGTACCCCATCATCTGGAGCTCCAGGAATAGTCAACCCTTCTATTTTACCAAATTGTGACGCAATGTTAGTCCAATCAATTGCCCAAGTACTAACATCTTTTAAGAACCTTTTATAATCTCTAGTAGAATACGCACTAGATTGTCTTGTCTCATCTAAGAAATTACCATATACTGCAAATTTCATATTAGCAGTAGGATGTTGAGTAGTATTAGGCTTTAGTGAATATCTAAATTGTTTACCCCTTTCATCTAGAATTTCAATAGGGGTAAAGTAAGCAGTACTAAATCCCTGCATTTTTTCAAACCCACATTCATCTGTACCTGGAGTAGTTTCATTTACTCCACTAATATTATGCCATATACCTCTACATATATCATTAACATGTAACCCACTATATTCGCCTTCTTCTAGTTTAAGAGTAGCTATCTAGTTTTTAGTATCTACTGATTCAATAGTACCAAAAGCGATAGAATTCCACAGTTCGCCGCTTACTACATCTACTCTATTAAAACGTAATTCTGGTACAGATAAGAATTCTCTAAGGGTTAAGCTTCCGGCTTCTATATTACCATGTTCATCAATTATAGCTCCATCTCCAAGTAGTCCTGATATATAATTACCAATAGTAATTCCTTTTTTAGCATATATCATACTATCAGCTATTACACTATTCTTAAATGTAATAACACCCAATGCTGTATCATCGTATAGTTTACTTAAGAATAACTTACCGCCTTCTGATGCTATTAATGCTTTAACTACAGCAGTGTCGATAATGCCACCTTCACCACTAATATAATCTGCCAATACAGCTGGAGATACATTATGCCATGTACCATCACTACTGTACTATATTAAGTCTCCTTCTGTAATATAAGTAATGGTAACATCTTTTAAAGTAGATAGGTGATTAATTCTTTCTACTAATGTATCAAGTTCACCAACATTGTTGTTTAATGTGGTTACATCACCCTATAAGCTTCGTACTAAACTAGTTAATTCCCTAAGGTCATCTGTTGTTGCATACTATGCCATTATTTCAATAGTTTATCTATTAGTACTAATAATTTGTGTTTCTCTTCTTCTGATATACTAAACGCATCTCCTTGTTTTAGTATATCTTCTACGTAATTTGAACACACTAAGTTTAATATCTAAGTACGATCAAATGTTATATTATACTTAGTCATGTTGTTCAAATGTTTACCTATTCTATAATTGTTTTCTATCATAACTAACAACAACCATTATAACAAGACCTGCAAGTTTTACACAGTCTGTGGCAATTAAATATTCTATTATACTTACAACATGTATGTTTACTCGGTATATCTAATAAACGACACATATCTATATAATACTATATAGCATCTTCAGTAAGATTGTTAGCTTTAGCGTAGTCTAACAATTGTGACTTAAACTACAACATTAATATTTTTTCTTTTTGATGCTTGTCTAAGCAAGTGTAACAAAAACTAACCAATGTATTCACTTTTTGATAGTATAGATTCTTTTCGTCATATGCTATAGCATGAGCAGTTTCACTTCCTACTACTGTTACTATAAACGAGGTAGCGTCGTATTCTTCTATATTGATATTTATACTATTATCACTTATTTGAGGACTACTGATAATTATTTCATGATCTGCATCATTACTAGAATGATAAGTTTTCGATAGTATACCATCTAAGTATACTTTAGTAACTCCAGCTACTGAATCTAATTCAATTGTTAGAAGGTTATTTTCTATCTTCGCATTAATTATTTTCATATCTATAAAATTAAAAAGGCGAAGCCGAGGATAAAACCTCAACCTCGCCTGGTTTTAAATAAAGAAACCGTGTATCATTAAGCAGCACCAGTACCAACGCCAGTGATAAATGCTTTAAGATTCTTAACAAACTGAGATGCACTCAAATTAGCTGCTTCTTCAACATACAATTCAGTAGTCAACGGAGTAGTTTTAATATACTGATTGTCTGGTGATAAATACAGATTATCATTTTCAATAGTAATGTAATCGTACTTCGCACCTTCAGTAACATTACGTTTCGGTTCAACAATAGGATATGCATCCGTAAATACATGACCTTTGTAACCCAACATACGTACTTCTATATCGCGAACTTGTTTCCAGAAACCTTTACCTGGTTTACCAGCAGTTTTCTTAATAGTTGCACCAGGAACTGCTTCAGGAACGTTAGACAGCAATGCACCAGGAATAGTAACGTACAGAGAAGCTTCCATAGAAACTACAGAATATTCATTTAATGAATAAACACCTTCATTATCATCTTTAGGAAGAGCTGTAAGTGTTAACTTATGACTTGCAAATGTAGCACTTACTCTACGATTTGCGTGTTTGTTAATTTTCTTTAACAGTGCATTACCCAAATCGTCAGCAGTTTCAGTAATAGCAACTGTTTCGTAAGTATGAGTAAACTGACCCGGAGCTTCATACATATCTTTGTAAACAATACGCAATACGTATCTGTGACCAATTACGGGTTTTGCAGAAGTTAAATCAATTTCAATTTTTTCTTCTACTGGAGCTTCGTAATCTCCCATTACATAAGAAGGTTTAGAAGCTTTCTAAATGGCATTAGAGTACTCTACAGAACGCTTAGTAGCACTAGTACCATCAGGCAAAGTAATAGTCATATTATCACCAGCTACTCCAATATATACTGTAGATGCAGTTACTGCTGCGGCTTCGTTTTTAATCAAGTTCTTATTTTCATCAAATAAAGCTACAGCACCCTGAGTAAGACTATCTACTGTAGTATAAGATGCTGGACATGTTTTACCGATAAGTACGGTATCTGTTCTAGTAATCATATATAATTTTTTTATTTTTTATAGTTAATTACAGCCTAACAATATTGTTTAAATTCTTCTAAATTCAAATTTGATTTCATAAAATTAACAGCAGAACATATTAACCAAATATTATCTTTAGTATAACCTTTAGAAGAATCTATTCTATCTATAGATACATTAGTGTTAGTTCTACCGTGTTTTGTTGTAGTCATTGGTATTCCAGTTAAAGCACATTTACCTTCCTACTAATTCCACAATTGATATAGAAATTCTAGATCAATATCATAGTATTGATTTTTAGATTTAGCTCTATTCTAAGCATCATACAATCTTTTCTTTAAAGTAAAATCTAATAAATCTATATCTTTTTGTTTCTCTCTTCTTTGTCTCTAAGCTAAAGCTTGACACTATTTACATACATAACTTTTTCCATTTCTGAGTTTAGCTTTCTTACAAGGAGAAAATTGAGAAGTCTCTTTGAATTCTTTACAAACGTGACAATATAATTTTTCGTCCATAATTAACGGATTAGACAATGCGCGCTGTCTTTGTTTGTCTTTCTACTTTCCTTATTGCAGATTTCCACGTCAGACAAACGCTTAAAAATAATTAATACTTTCTCATTCCATTGAAGCTATTTCGTTGGAATAAGCGTTATAGTGCTACATTGGTTTAGTAGCAAGATAAATCTAGATTGCCATTTTTACTATTTCCATATGTGTATGTTCTGGCAAATCTGTATATTCTGTATTGGTAATATTACTTGAATTAATTTTAGATGGCTTAGCTAAGTATGTAATCTCATATTCACTTACTTTATATTTACCATCTGTATATAATATCACATTATTGTCTTGAATTAGCTTTAAAGGTCTAGCTTGACAATATTTTAGTCTGTGTTCAGATAATGAATTACTTAACTGTCTATCTAATGTTTCTATTGTAGACTCTAGAGTGTCAGTATATTTTGTTATATATTCTCCTCTTTCATTAACTTCCCAGCATTCATTTAAATTACTTGGCTGTATACCAGCTGTATCTCCAAGTAATAATACATAATCTTCTGGTAACTCTACAGAATAAGAATTACGATCACTTTTATTAATTGAACCTTCAGTATATTTCTTATTTTTAATTAATGTACGTAAATCGTCTATTCTTTTCTAGGTCTATTCAAATCCTTGAGCTTTAAAGTTAACACCTGAGTATCTTGTTTTATAAAATTTATCAATTGCCTCATTAATGAATGATATAATAGTGTCTGAGGATAGCTTATCCTTAATAACTAAGTTAGGATCCATTAACTATAGCCTACGTTCAAACTCGATTTGAAATCCACGGTCTGTCATAATCATTCATCTATTTGGTTCAACTATGATTTAGTCTATATTCTCTTAGACTCAATATCTTCTAATGCTAGTTCTACAGCTCTATTAATTACTTCAAACTGCATATACTCTGGTATTTCACTCATACCATCTGCTGGTAAGTTCTCTATCTTAGTAGGGAACTTAACATAAGTAATATCTACAGAATAACTATTACTACTCATAGCTAAGTAATCATAATAGATATATAGAGTGTTATCTTCTATCACAGCTACTGGATCTTCTATCCAAGGATTGTTATTGTAAGTCTTCTTGAATTTAGTAGCGTCTGCATGATCTATTAGCTTTATGGTAGCTTTTTTGTTATTGAAGTTTAATACAGCATCTACAAAGAACATTCTGTCACCATTAAATAGATTGGTAACATAACATCTATTTGAGTCTGTTTCAGTATTAGCAATAACATTTGTATCTGTATGTACTAACTTTTCTAAGTCGTGAATACGTTTTACAGATCCTTCAAAGCTAGTCTTTAAGTAGTTATTACCAGTAAACTTATTACTGATTTCTTGGTATAAACCTTGATCTAACCAGTAATCTATTTCTTCTGGTAAGAAAGCAGGACAACCCCCAAAGGCTACGCTTTGAGAGTTCTTGTCCATTGCTACTTTAAAATATGAGTGAAATTGTTCTCTAGTCATTATTTAGATTTTATTTCAGACATAATACTTAAGTAAATATCTTGATTCTTTTTGTCTTTCAAATATGCAATTACATCTTCAAGACCGTTACCAATAAGATCAGTACCAAAGTAATATGATGCTCTGTTCTTACGAATAATATTTTTACTTAAAGCTTCTTCAATTACAAAGTTAATTTCTTTATTAGGATTATCTACCCAAATTCTAATAAATCTTGCTGGATCAGCTTCTACGTTTTCACCAAGTCTAGCTTCAACCAATTCATTAGACATAGTGTCAGCTTTAACTCCAAATAGTCTAAGACATTTGCGCATATCTTCAAGACTCATCTTATCCAATGCTCTATAAGCATCACGTTTAACTTTGTTAGCTTTATTAATTTGTTCTGCTTCAGCTTCTTTATTTATAAGTACATAATCAGTAGATGGAGTTACTTTATCAATGCCATTAGCTACCCTCTTATGTCCTAATAGGAATAAATATTGCAATTCACCTTCAGGTCTATCAGTATTAATTACTAATTCTTTCTTACCAATCTTAATTGCAAATGTATCCCAAAATGTGCTATCGGGATCTAATTCTCCTTCAGCTTTACCCATTTTCTGTTCTAGTTCTCTAGCTTTATCTTGAGTTAGACCTGTGTAACGACTACCAGATCTTGTCCAATATGAACTCAAGTAATCAAAGCAGTTGGACCATTTAATCAACCCTGT
Source organism: Megamonas sp. (assembly GCF_986095205.1). Lineage (NCBI taxonomy): Bacteria > Bacillati > Bacillota > Negativicutes > Selenomonadales > Selenomonadaceae > Megamonas > Megamonas sp. The sequence goes on from NZ_CFQVBI010000038.1 coordinate 79,786, forward strand.
CCAAGGATTTACTTTTGTCATTCTAACGATTACTTCCATAATTATAAAATTAGATTATCAAGTTAGACAGCAATAGCTGCAATTTCTTCTTTTTTCCATATAAATTTAACTCTCCAGTCATTTGGATTTTTTAAAGGCTTCTTCAATTGACGCTCTATTGTGTCGCCATTTATACCTGTTTGTCTTGCAGCTTCTGATACAGATTCATATTTAGCTATAAATTCTCCAGTTTTAGAAAACTGTAATACAGGAATTGCTTTTGCTTGAATTGATATTTTTTTCAAATGCTCTCTTTGTTTATCTGAACATTTGCCAATTCGTGCTTCAGACATTTTCTTTTTAGTTTCTTCTGAAATTTTTCGCCCAAGCGCTTTCTGACGAATTTTTTCTTTAGTTTCTTCAGAATGCGTTCTGCCAAATGTTCCATCTCCGCCTTCTGTAAGATTGTATCCAATATTTCGATCTATTGAATTAAATTTTTTAATCCAGAATTTTTCTTTTTCTTTTAGTTCTTCATAAGTTTCAGCAAAGTCTATAATCTCTAAAGTGAAATTATCTTCGCCATACTTAGCCATAGAACGATGGATCGGAGAAGGTTCTCCGATGCGAGATTCATACCAATGATGTCTATATCTCGCACCAGAACCTTGATTTGTTATACCTATATATATTTTCCCAGTTATTTTATTTGTAATCTTATAAACCTCATTACTTTTCATAGTATAATTTTTTCAGTTATACTATTATAACGCAGGGAACATAATTAGGTTATAATTCTTTTAACTTATTATTTTAACTGATTATTGCTGTGCGTCCATGATCAATTCTCCACATGCACGGGGATCACGTAACATAATACCTACTTCACCCAAGAAGTGTACTGAGTAACCATCCTTAGCGTTAGAACGAACTTCTGTGTTAGAGTGAGCGTAACCAGCAGGAGTTACAGAACCAGCTGTACACCAGTTAACGAATTCACGATCTTTACGAACTACTTTAACAATGTTAGCTTCACCATCACGACGACCCAAATCCAAGAATGTCATACGGTAAGATTCCAACGGTTTCAAAGTAACAGGATGCAACTGACGATTATAAGTAGTATTGTCATACAACGGGAAATACTTCAAAGTCAATTCAATACCATTAGACATAGCGTAAGTCTTGAACTGACCACCGAATTTCAAGTTGTCACCAGAACCAGTTACGAATACTGTGTCAATCAAGTTCATGTTAGCCATCTTTTCTTTAAGTACACGGTCAAATTCACGCATACCCATTTCACCAGTCAAGGCAACGAACTTACGTTCATTAGTACCCAATACATTGTAAGACAGGTCAAACAAGAAGTCTTCCAACAGTTCAGCTGTCAAACGAGTATAATAACGTCTGTTAGACGGAGCAATCTGTTCCAGCAAACCAGCACCAATAAATGCAGGACGACCATTCTTACCTTTCAGGTTACAAGAACCATCTTTATTTACATTATTCTGATTGTATACCAAAGCTCTTTCAAGACGTTTGTACCATTCGCGCATTGCAACCCATTCCTGGAATGTAGACCACAAGTAAGAAGTTTTGCCAGTTTTAGGATCTTTCAAAGCTACTGCCATAACTGTAGAGAAAGCAGAACCTGTAATATCATAAGACAAACGTACTGTAGTCAAATAATTACGCATTTTGAAATGAGTGTTGTAGTTCAGGATATCAGCCTCTTCACTGTATTCTTCATAAGCAGAAGCCAAACGGTTTACTTGGCAACCAGAAGATAAAACAGCAGGATCAATATAAGAAGCAGGGCTACCGTTAGATACAAATACTGTATAAACATACAGATTACCATCTTGATACGGAGCATCCTGAATACGTGCTTGACTCTTGTCATCAAATTCGATAGTAGCACCAGGACCAAACCATGCATCTTCCAACCACAAAGTAATAGGAGTATTGCCCAAACCCGGAGTAGAATTTTCACTAATTGCAGCGCCATTCCATTTAGCGTCACGAATTGTAACAGCTCTATCTTGGTCAATCATAACACCCCATTCAAATGAAGGCTGATCAATAGTCATTACATTTCCAAGACCACCTGTCAACATATCAAGAGAAGTACTGTAACCATTATCTTTAGTACCAAATACGTATGACAGGATAGTAGATACCTCATAAGGTCTTTGCTGAGAAGCGAGACTAATCTTATTAGTGTCGATCAAATCAGAAAACCATTTACCTTTGTATAATTGGAGGTTATTAAGAATATTATTATCCATAAAATACTAGTAATTTAATTTTTTTATTTATATAATTAATTATTATGATATACGCAGTTGTCGTGCAGCTGAGAACCAAATTGGATCATCATCAGAACCCGTAGCTTGTTTTCTAGATTTAGTAGTAATACTACTAGATTTTAAACTTCGTCTAAACTTATCAATAGCTGAATTATTTCCTTCACGTTTAGCAGCCTCAATAAGCTTATCAGCATTCATTGTAAAGTATGCTGATTCTATGAGATTCTTAACACCACCCTTAGCATAGTCCTTTTGGTACTTTGTTTTACCGTCTGTGTCTGGCTTAAGTATATAATCTATTAAAACCTTTTTATCTTTTTCAGGGACTGTAATACCACGTATATTCTTTAAGCCTTTTATTTCGCTAACAACGTTATCATAGAATTGCTGTTGTATCTGTAACTATTCACGATAAGCCTTTTTCTGATCCTCTAATAGCTGTTTCTTCCTTTCCTCTTTAATCTCTTTCAGATCTTCTAAAGCGTCTTGCGCTTCATCTTCAAGTAATCCAGCTTCTTCGTATCTACTTACTAACTTATCAATCTTCTTAGTAGAGAACCCTTTTTCTTTAAGTAACTGTTTTACTACTAATTTCTGATTAGCTTCATCTTCAATATCAATATCATCTAAATCTAACTCAGCATCAATAGTCAGATACTTCTTTAGATCTCCACCTTGCTTTACGAAATTATCTAGTGCTTCAACTTCTTCACTAGAGTATTCAGGCTTACTATTTTCTTCAATGACATTTTGGAAGTAATTAATTAACTCATCTACACTCTTGGGTTTTTCCTCTCCTTCTTCAAATTCCCAATTGAGTTTTTCAGCCATAGCGTCAAAGAAGTTAGTAACAACATTTTCTTCATTATTATCTTCAACCTCTTCTTCCTCTTCTGTTTCTTCCTCAATAGTTTCTTCTTTACGAGGTCTACCAGGCTTACGTTTTGGTTTATCTTCAATATCTTCTTCTTCGATTTCTTCTTCCTCAGTATCTTCCTCTACTGGCTTTTCTTTCTTATTTTTTACTTCGATATTGTTCTTTTTAATATCTTCCAATTCTTCATCGTCTAGTGATTCAAATTCATCAGCATCAACATTAACATTTTCATCAATATTTGAATTTCTAAAACCACCATCTGGATTAGGGATAAAGCTATCTAATACAGCTTCAAATCCACCTAATGTCATTTTTTTATCCATAATTAAAATATTTAATTAGATTTATTTTTTCTTCTTTTTACCTTTATTCCATTTAGCAGCATTCTAAGCGAATATTGCTCTCTTTCTTGTCACAGGATTCTTACTATGAGTTAGTTCTTCAGTTGTCTTTCCTGTCTTCTTTTTAGTTGCATTGAACTTACCTCTATTTTCTGGCTTTATCTTTATCTTCTTCATAATTCTAAAATTGTTTATTTACTATTGGATAAGTACCAAGTAAAGGTATTTTATTAAACCATTTTGTATACTATCCTGGTGTAGCAAATTGAAGATAAGCAGCTTCAATAGATCTCATATCTTTAGGTAATGATCTTATAGCTTTCTTAATCTATCTAGAAGTTACCTTATCTCCTATATTATTAATCATACCATTCTTAAACATATACTCTCTAAGAGTATTCATATAAGATTTCTATT
>NZ_CFQVBI010000039.1:0-94715 GCF_986095205.1 Megamonas sp.
ACAACATATTCAATATCATTCGCATAATCTTCATTAGCTTGAACGAATAAACAGTGAACATACTCATGCCAAAACGTTTGAGTTCTTATAGAACTAGGAATATCTTTACTTCTGTCTCTAAGTATAATATAAACTAAACCTAGAACATGATCAGAAACTCCATATTGTATCCCTTGAGTAGATTGATAAGAAACCTCAGTCATATTATAGACTCTATAGATAACTGAACCAACCTTAAAACTCTTAGGATAATCAGTATTATATTCCCAATCAAAAGTAGAATCATCCCACCAATGAGTAAATAAGAAACTCAAATGAGCCATTGCAATATCATCAAGATGAGCTTTTTTGCCATTAGGAAACTCAGCATTTAAATTAAGCTCATAAGCAACAATAATAAAGAATGCTCTAACAAGTTCTCTAAGAGATGCAGTTAAATCTAAATCATCATTGATTTGTATGATACGTTTATCAAAATCAATTTCGGTTGTTTTGACATTAGCGTATTTAGCTATATAATCAAAAAAACCAATCTTAAAACTGACAGATGTTACTTTCTCATTTAAATCAGTAGGAAGAAAAGGATTAAGAAAAACTGTTTTCATATTAGAATCAATAAAGTTAGAAACATAACATTAAGACCAATAGAAACACCACCGATCTTAGCCCACTTAGCAGAACGACGCATATACTTCTTAAGATCTTTAATCATATCTTTATTACTCTTTTCTAGTTCAACAATAGATTGCTTATAAACGTTCGCTTGATTCGTAAGAGTATAAAGAGTATGTTTCAAACCATCAATAAGAGTATCTTGCTTAACAATAATGCTCTTTAAAGATTTACATAAAGCTGCATCATATTCACCTTGTTTAAGGAGAATTGCAATTTTACGATTATCTTCAAGAGTATATGTAATAACAGTATCTTTAGAGACTTTCAATTCTCTGCCGTATATATCGAGCGATGCTATCATCAGAAACAACATAAACATCAGAGAAGTTCTTAATATCTGTTTCATATTTAATTATAGTTTTATTTGTATTAGCTTTGAGACTATCTATAAGACGTTCTTGTTTTATAGCATAATTCTCCAAAGCAGAAATAACCCTACCAAGAGAATCCAAAGTATGATAAGGAATATCAGTTGTCGGTATTCGTTCTTCTTCATTACATTGAATAATATTAGTAAGACATAGAGCCAAAAAAAGGAGTGCTATTAACACCCCCTTAAAATCTATCTTCATAACTCGAACTCTTTAATGTTAGTAAGAGTATAAGTAAAAGAATTACCATATAAATCTTTAGCCTTATTTACCAATGGCATAAATTTATCTTCATAATCTCTAACAGATTCAAAGACTTGACAACCGGCAGAATAAAGACCGATAGTACGAATAATTTTCCACTTAGAAGCACGATGTATATTAATACCTGCCATTTCGTAACTAATACGACCAGATAAATCAAGTTTATTATCTCGGTTATTATCACGATAAAGTGGAAGAGGTTTAACTTGAACAAGCGCAGGATAATCACCTTTATGCTTTCCAACTTTAAATGCATCTCTGAATTGACCTTCTTTTAGAATAGCACAACCTTTAGAATTTATAGGTTTAATCAAATTCAAATCAGAAGGATCAGTAGTTATTGAAAACCAATCATAAGTCCATTTACCATTCATTTTAGGATTGGCATCATTAGCTTTGTAGAATACGAGAAGAAGATCATTAAATGTACCTGTATCAACAGTGTTACATCTAATACCCCAAATGTTCAGATTGTAGTTACCTTTATCAAAGATAGCAAAGTCATGAACTTTAGCAATCTTACGAAGAACGTCAATATTAGTCTTAGCTATGACGTCACCATAAGTAATTAAAGCATTCGTTAATTCACTCATAGTTACTTGATATTATAATTAAACAAATTGGTATTTGCTTTACGTTCTTTATTTAATTGAGCAAGTCTATAATCACAAATGGCTTTAACCTCAGCTTTAAGGTATTTAATATCAACAAAAGTAATAACCTCTTCATGCGGCATATCATCAGGAATCAAAGGATTCTCAATAGTCCTAATATGACAAAGCATATTACCAAGACATTTAAAGCCCCATTGTTCAATCAGATAATCATACATACTTAATTGAAGAGAATAATGAATACCAGTAGAATCCTGTAAATGATTTATAGGAAACAACATAGTCTCATTAGTAACAATGTACTTATCTAAGTCAATAGTACCATCTGCTTTCTTAGCCCAATATCCACCTTCAAATCGAATAGGTGCTTTATTAGTTTTCCAATCAAGAATAAAGAACTCATCTCCTTTAACAAATAGAATATCAACAAGACCTGAAATCAAATATTCTGGATGATAAACACCAATCTCAGCATAGATCTCAAATCCCATAGAAGTCATATCCTTAATAAACTTGTAAATTTGAGGATACCTATCAGCAATACCAACAACTCGAAAATAATCGAGATCGAGTCTGCCATAACTATGAGTTCTTATAATATCATCTATTGTGTAAATACGACCATCAATAAAACCATTCGCATTTAAATAGTAGTTGTTACATCTTTTCACACATTGTTCTAGGAAATTATGCTTTTCAGTTCCCTTAGCACAAGCCTTTTCAGTTTCAATCTTCCATTCAGCAAGAATCTGTTTAACAGTCTTACCTCTATATCGAATATATTTACTATAATTTCTATGAGTAGGAGGAACAGGACGACTACCAATATTAGCACAAGCTTCAGCAATAGCTTTCCAATCCTTTTGTTCTACAAACTTACCAATAATAGTAGTAGTAGATATATACTCTCTATCAAGAGCGTCAGTATATTTATGCTTTTCCTCGTCGAAGAAGATCGGCAAGTCTCTGGGTATAATCTGCGTCATAAGCTGCTTTATCAGTAAGTTTAAGGAATAGCTTCTTTCGTAATCGTTCATAGAACGCTTTGTGACGTTCTTTCATATATTCATGTGGTAAAGAAGTCATCTTATTAAAATCAAAACCACATTCGGCATAAATATCGTAAGTTTCAGGATGAATCCAATGTTTACCAAAGGAAGGTATTTCAATCTCTCTATCCACACGTTGCATTGCAGTAAGAATAGACATCCACTGACTATCTGCAATATCATTTAGAAAACGTTCAAAATCTTCTTTATTACGAATAAATGTAAGAAAGTCTCTACACCAAATCTGTTCGGGAGTATAACGTTCAATAAAATGACGACCTTTTTTGGTCTTATAATACATCTTAGTAGGTTCCTTTCTTTTACGATCTACAACTGCAACCATTCTCTCATAAAGTCTCGTGACTTGAAGAGGAAATAACCTAGCGCCTTTAGCCATAACAGAATTGGATTAATAAATCACACCACCAATTTGATTAAGAGAAATAAGATTACATTCCCAAAATTCAACTTTACCATCTTCACCAACAATAAGCTTACTACGATCTTTAAGACCCGGACGATTTTCGACAACTCTAAAGTTATCATCACCACCAAGAACATCAATAAGCTTTTTGTCAAGATTTTTAATCTTATGACTTAGAGGTACACCTTTGCCACCATAAGACATATCAAGAACAACTTCACGACCGAGCATATCCGGTAGGACATTGTCAGGAATAGCAATACAATAAGTAGCTTTAGGAACTTCTCTATCAACTTTCATAATATCAGTTACTTCAAGCGGAGACATCTTATATTGATTTGCAATAATAACTCGACCTTCGCCAACCTTAATATTACAAAGAGAATTCGGCGCAACACAAGCTGTTTTAAGATTATTCTTATCAACTTTAATAGCTTCGATTTTAGTTTGAATTGAATCCATAGTTTAAATAATTTACTTTATAAGATAATCAATGTTAATAGGCACAATCTCATAACCTCTACAAAGACCTGCGTCAGTATAAAAGGTAATATTATAAACAATTAAAGTATTACTTACTGTAACAGTGTACATAGTAGTAGGTTTAAAAGGAGGACGGTCTTCAAAAGTGCAAATGACAAAAACAGAAAACCTTTATCCAACACGTCCTCAATGTGAAACAAAGTATAAAATGAGAGTAACAGAATTACCATTAGTAAAAATAGGAGTACCAACAATAGCAGAGATATTTTCAGTTACAGCATTAGTCAGTACTCCCGACTTCATTATGAGTAAAAGGTCACTCACAAAGATATGAATAAATTAGATATTACAAGGGATTACTTGAATATCTTTTTCTAAACCTTATATTTTTCTGTTTCAAAGGCAATATTCAATAGAAATCTCAATAGTACTAGCGTCTTCACCCGGATTTGCAGCCACGCACGCAGTGCCTTGTTCTTCTAAATGCTTCGAATCAATATGCAAAGCATTCGCAGTACTACCACATTCATACCTTTGTCTATATACACGCACGCACGTGTGCGCTATGCAGAGTTTTGCGATATATATAAGGATATATATAAAGATTACCAAAGGTAATATCAATGACAGTATTACTACTTCAAATTCGTCCGTCCGTAATATGTATTTTAATTATATTCAAATAAACCTCTTATCACCCACCAATACTCACCTACTCATATCCCCTCTTATTACCCCCTATAGTCCCCCTCTTTTCTCCCCTTTTCTCTCCCTCTCTTTTCCTCCCTCTTTTCTCCTTTACAAAGCACCCCGAAGCTACTTAAAGTAGCTTTAAATATAATAGTATTATCTTTAGTAAGTATATGCCCTTCTAAGTTCCTTTAAGTATCTTTAGTAATACTTAGAGTAACATTAAGTAAACTTAGAGTATATATAGGAGTTCCACCCCGCTCAATGCAAAATGTAACAAAGCTACGAAAAGCATCTGTAATACTTAGAGTAACAATAGTATCTTGAATAGCTTTGCAACTACCAACTCTCGGAGCTTTGTAACGATCAGCAGACCCCAGTAGGGAAGAAGGACTGGTGACGCGCGGAGCATCCGCATCATCACCCGTATTATAAGAGTTAGTATAAGCATCTTCAATGTATTTTGAATAAGCATGAGTAATATTCATAAGTTTTGCAGTGGTAGAAGTATCTTTAGTAATATTAGAATAACTATGAGTAATAGCAAGGTGTTGCTCCTTCCACACCCATTTCCCTACTGGGGATTACAAAGCTCATCAAAGCTATCATAAATACCGGTAGTATTAATACTATTACTACTTAGAGTAACTCTGATATTACTTGTAATATTATCTGTAATAGAATCAACGTTACCACATTTCGGCTTACATTTTTGGCAAATTATATACTGAATTTTGGTGATGCTTGTGCTGATTGTATTAATGTTACTCTAATTAATCTTAAAGCTAATGCAGATTATATTGAGTATGCTTTTAGTATTACTCAAATTACTTTGAATATTAGCAGGGCTTCTTATTCAATTCACATTGCAAATTCTAATACTCGGATTTGTACACAGAGTGATTCAAGTGCTTATTCTAATTCTTTTAATATCGCAATTATTTAAAGTATTCTGCATAGTGTCGGGGCGATTAATTTAATTCACATTGCAACTTTTATTACACTGGCTTGTTCTCATTGTTCTTTTATTGCAAATTATAAGGCATTTTCTATTTACATTTCTATTAGTTGTTCTTGAACTTTTAGTGGCACTATTTGTAACTTTGAATCTTACGGTGCTTCTGTTGGTTTTGGTTTTGATAATTCTAAGGCTTTTGATGATGGCTATTTCAATAGTTTTGAAGATGGTGTTGCTCAGCTTTAGGTCGGGCGTGAAAGTCTGTGTGCGGGGACTTATTTTATTGCAATTTATTGCAGACACTCTCTAGATTTTATTATTGGTTATTTTAAGACTTTTAGTAATGCAATTTTTAATTTTGATTCTTATGGAATTTCTATTGATTTTGGTGGCGATAATTCTAAGACTTCTATTAGCTCTATTGCATGGTTTATTCTCATGATTCTTTTATTGCAAATTCTAAAACATTTTCTATTGTTATTACAATTATTAATTCTAAAATTTTTAGTGACTCTGTTGCTTGGTTTTATATCGATTGTGAGAGGCTATGTATGGGGACCTCCTTATACGACAGCACCCCCTTATAATGCTTGGGGGGAATGCCCCCGTCGATGATTCATGAGGAATGATTTTCCGAATTGGAACTGCAATTTTCCATAGAGATGTTGCAGTTACAATTTCTATTACCTCACGACTATCTCCGCTTGATAGCATGGATTTAATTAAAATAAATATTAATTTTGAACCTCACGATGCTAAGGTGAATCGTATCTATCTTATGAATACAATGATTAATGCTCCTGAAGTTAAGAAGATGAGTGCAATCGTATTGAATGCAATTGCTGTTCTTAAAGACACAGAAGATTATCAAGATCGTTATCTGATTGATTGTAATGATCTAGAAGGTAATACTATTGAACGTTTGTTCATTGGTAAGAAGATCTTTGATAAGATTGATGGTCTTGTTGGTAAGATCATTGATGTAGTCTATAAAGATTGCATTGCTGATGTTACTCAGTATATTGATGATGAAGACATCAATGAAGAGGTGAAGTTTCACACGACTACACACAAGCAAGTAGTGGATGTTGTTAAGACTAATGATATTAACTTGTTAATTGCTTGTGCTAAGCATGGTATTAAGGATATGTATAACGAACTTAAAGAATTAAACAAATGAGAGTATTAAAGACGTTATTAAAGTGCATCATCATATTGGTGGTGCTCTTCTTATTATCAGCTGCTGAGAGTTTAGCTGATTGGTTTGCATCTAATATTAATGGTGAAGTGTTCATTGGATTTCTATTAGGAGTTGTAATTGCAATTACTATTGCATCTATTATTAAACCTGATAAATTTGATTAAGTTATGAGTGATTACTATGAAGTTAATGGTGAAGATTCTATCGAGATTAATCCTTTTACTGAGGCATTATTAGATGAATTAGAATCTTAATGTGTTAAGAGTAGTGCTATTAGTGCTACTCTTATTTTTTTAAGACCCTACAAACTCCGTCTAATCAACACGACTAAACCCCTTATTGTAATTGGCGGTCATGGTGATCGTCCTAGAAATTCTAATACTTAAAATTATGGCAGACGAATTAAAGAATCCAGTGAGACGTTCAGTTATCGGTGAAATTATCTCTATTAAAGAGATCAATAAAGATGACTTTAAAGAAGGTAAATTTCGGCATAATTGTCGGATTGTTCGTGTTGATCCTCTGAATGGTGCTCCACTTGTTGATGTTTACATCACTAATGATCAGTATGACAAATACGGTCTTAATGCGATTGTATTCGCAGGTAATGTTGTGAACTTCAGCATTGATGAGAACATCGCAGGTGAGACCGGTTATATTGATCCTGATACCGAAGAATGGACGTATCACGAGAAAACATTCAACAGCTTTGCAGGTGCTGACAATGTTGGTAGCTTAGGTCTTATCGGTGTATTCGGTAAACTTGGTGTTGGTGCGGATATTGTTTCTGGCTTCATCAAGAACATCGAGACAGCTCGTAAGCAACGTGAAGCTGTTGTTAAACCTAAAGCGGTTGAAGCTGTTGCTACTGAACAAGCAGAAGAAGCTGCGTAAATTCCGTGAGGTGGTGCTGAGTATACTCTCAGTGCTACCTCTTCTTTTTGTTACTTAATTAATCCGACTAATGATCATGAAATTACACGTTATTTATAAAGGTCAAACTGTTGATATTTCTTATGATTTACTTTACATCAATACTGATGAAGTGAATATAAGATTCTCTAATTCAAATGCAGATAGTTGTAAATTTTTAACACAATATCTTGAAGCTAATCGTCTTGATTACGTTCTTAAAGATAGAGAAGACTATAAGGAGATTGTCACACTTCCGGATATATTTGCACTTACTCTAAGTACAAAAGGTACATATCGTTCTCCAGTTGTTAAAGATAATCTCTATGATGCTATTGTTGAATGCAGTAATGACATTGAGTTAGCTCATAATGTTATTAGAAAATTTAAGCGTAATGTTAAGATAATTGATGCTAAGCTTGCTGATATGCAAGATGATTTAAGTAAATCTGAATATGCTCGAAGCATTGATAATATTACTAAAGAAATACTTGAATTTAAACGCTGTAAACAGCTTGAAGCCTTAGCATTAACAGAAGAACATCTTGATGTTTCACGTGAAACAATGCCGACAGTTGAGACGTTGGAAGTGGCTTACGAAGTATCGACGTTGTTCAAACTTGAAGACTTTGCGAAGCTTCTATATATTTACAGGTATTTGGAAGATCAATCGAAATTGTCTAAGAAATATCAGAAGGTATATGATGTATTAGACAAATTAGAGAAGTATATGTACCCGGAATATGTTAAAGAAGTTGAAGCGTTAGGACAGAATTTATTTGCTGAATTGCAAGAGAAAGCTGCGAAATGGGCGGAAGGTGAACCGAATATTAGTGAGTGGATACGGGAGAAATGTAGACAGTTTGGATTTGAGGTTGAGAGTGAGGATGAGAGTGAGGATGAGGAGTAGAAATGGGATTTGTAGCAACATCTTCAACTTCAATAGAAATACCGTCTTCAAAAACGTCTTCAAAAACCGCGATGCGACTTCTAAGTATTGCAAATTAAATTCAGAGTGTCAAATACAGAGCAATGAAAGCTACAAAAAGTTTTGAATTAGAATCTAAATTTGTGGAAATAGAATCTACGAAGCTATACTAGTAACTGCAAATTAAAATCAAAGTGTTTCACGCAGAGAACCAAAAACCGTAAAAAGTTTAGAATTAACTGTAGAAAAGATGCAATTAAAAGCTTTGAATTTATATGCAGAATATCAGTAGTAACTGCAAATTAAAATCAAAGTGTTGCAAACCGTGAACCAAAAGCAATAAAAAGTTTTGAATTAGCATTAGAATGTATGCAATTAAAATCTGCAAAGTATTAGCACTATTTGCAAATTAAATGCAGAATGCTAAATTCAAAGCAATGCAATATGCAAAGAATTTTGAATTAGAATTAGAAAAGATGCACTTGGATGCTTCGAATTTATATGCGAAGTACTAGAAGTAATTGCAGAATACTCTAAAATGCGAATCTGAATCTTTAAAGAATTTAGAGTAAGCATTAGAATATATACAGTTGAAAGACTCAAAGCGCTAGTACTAAATTCAGAATTAATTCAAATACTCGCAAGCCTCAACCTTGAATATCAGAATTATTTGAATTAGAATCAGAATGAGTATTCACAAAACTCTTAATATTTACAATTGTATCAATGTTATATTTAGTATAATTAATGCAGAATAGAACAATTTGAATACAATTAAGAGTATAGAGTGTAGAATATGCAGTATTCAGTGTGCTATTAAATGCTTTAGAAATATTCACAGAAATATCCGCAATAAATCCTAAGCATATTCAAAACAATTTGCATTAACATTCCGAATATCAAAATGCTTTGAATTAGTATCAATATAATTTGAAGTAAACTTAGATATTTTTAGATTAATTATTTGAGTTTTATAACTAATACTATATCTCATTGAATTTATAGTATTAGTTTCATTTAAAACATTAAACGTATGGTAGTATATATTAAAGATCGAGTAACAGATGAAGTCATAGCAGTAACTTATGATGTATTCGTAGTATATGGAAATGAATTAATATTCACTAAACAGAAAGCAACAAAAGCTATTGCAAATAGTTTAAGTGATTCAATATTATTCTTAGTACATAGAGAAGCAAAGCACTTTATCTCGTATTCAGCAGAAATTGATCAATCAATTGTAACATTAAATAAAAATTTAATTGCAGTTGCAATGGACAGTGGAAACAAAGAGTATGAGATAAATCACTTAGAGTATAAAAATCAATTAGAACAATGGAAACATGACATCGAGAACTCTAAGAATAGTTATAACTGATATTGAAGCAGAATGGTTAGTTCCAGTAACAGCATCAATATCATGGGTAGATTACCAATTAGTTCTTAAATTAACATCATCACGAACAAGACACGGGGTACAAGAGTTTCTTAGAAGAAACAACATACCTGTAACAGAATTCGTAGATGAAAAAGAATTAATAGTAGATCCGAGTGAATTACAAGAAGTATCTATAAAAGAATCTAATATAACAACAAAGGAGCTTTTAGAGAGACTAAATGATGATGAGTATTAATCTTAATATTATCAATAATGATTATAAGATTAACTGTAGTATGTACGAGGTATAATGTGACAATGGAAATATTGTGTCACAAAGATACCGAATGTGTAGTATCAGATGAAACAATAGAAATAAAAGCAACATCAGATAAAGTAAGAAATAAAATCAAAGATTTTTGTAAATTCGCAAGAATAAGTGTAAAAGAATATCCACTAGTACATAAACTTGTAATATCAAGAGAATCAAAGAAAATATTCGTAAAGACTTTTAACAATCAGTAGAGCTTTCCAATCCCCAATAGGGAACAAGGACTGGAAGGAGCAGCATTCAGCATCCCTATAGTAATAACTTTAGAAATGGAAGATTATTTTACAACAGAAGAAATAGTAGGAGCATTAGTGTTTATATTTTTAGCAATTGTACCTCCATTAATATTGGAGTATCGAGAGAAACATCGTAAGTAATATTAATATTAATATTTAATAATTATGGCATTTATAGGATTTTTAGCTGTAGTATTAATATTATTTCTATTATTCCGTTTGTATATATACAATCTCGAATCAGAAGAACGTAAAAAGAAATATGAGAAGAAGCCTATAAAAATTGATGAGGAATCTCATGTTCAATTTCATTATTTTGATGAAGAGGATGATTGTATAGAAGATTATGAAGAATATACGAATCGTATGCAAGAAATATGGGGATATGATCCGTATAATGTTGAACCAACAGAAAGTTATTGTGAAAAAGCAATACATATAGAATAATATTAAATTGCATTACCATTATGAGAAAGAAACTTCTCACAACCAAAGAAATTAAAAGATATATCAAGACACATAATACGATAGAAGAAATATTGTATTGTTTAGTGTTTTTCTTAGTACCATTTGTATTTTACTTAGCAGCACATTTCAAATATCTATTTGACTATGTGGATGATGATGAACTTCAAGTGTACTTAGAAGCTGAAAAGAGATATTCAGCAGCAACAAGAATATGGTTATTAGCAATAATAGCAATACTCTTAGTAATACTGATAGTAAAGATTTGACCGCCATATATTGAGAATGAGCCTTTGTTTAATGGAGATGACCTCTCGGTTGTCTCCATATAATTAAGGTCACAGAAGGCAAATTCAAACGTTTTAAATGGCATTTCAAGTCTGACTTCCGGTATGGTAAAATCGGTTATAAATAAAAGTAAACGCAAAATTTTATGTTTGTAATAGTAGCATCAAGTGCAAAATCAGATATTGAATCAAAGGAATGTGTATGTTTAACTAAAGTAGACAAAATAGAAACATACTTTGATACAACACGAGTTACATTCGCATCATTAGGCGCAAAGAATGATGCAGAATATGAATTAAAAGGAGCAAATGTAAACTATGAATTTGTGACTTCATTAACATTTGAGTTTAATCAAACACAAATAATCGCAATAATGCCTTAAAAGATGTATATACAAATAAAATCAAAATCATGTACAACATCAGTAATCGCTGTTGTATTTGTGAAAGAAAAAGATCTCAATGAGGTAGAAATAAAATTCAAAGATAAAGAAGCATTAAAGTTAGCAAGACTAAACTTATCTAACGTAGGTTTAACTGTATCCGAACGTGCGTTTAGAAGAATGAGAATAAAAGGATACAAACAGTTATTAATTAAATAAATTGTAATTATGGAAGTACAAGTAGCACAAGTAAACAAAGCAACCATTAAGGATGTTATTAGTATTCGTAGCAATGATGCTAATAGCGCAGTAGTTGTATTTAAAGATGCAGCAGCATTTAATACAGCTAAAAAGATATTATCATCAGCTAAGATGAAGTTTACACCATTACACGTAACACCGATGTTGTATTTACCACAAGGTACAGCATTACTCGTAACAGTATGAGTATATGGAATATTCTAAAGAGTTTCTATCTCAATTTAAAGTAGATGCAACAAACTACACGTATGTGCCAGTTGATAATCAACCACACGTAGTACCACTTATAAGAAAAGGTACAACAAAAAAGTTTGAAGCATTGGTATATGCAGAAGAATCATCTTTACGAGCATTCCAATGTGCAGCAATACAATGTGATTTAAAGTTATTACAAGACTGTCAAGGGTGTCGATGTTTGCCGGGTGGACGTAAAGATGGAAAAGCCGTAGTATTTAAAATAGAATACATTTATCAAGTGCATGAACAGTGAGATATTTAAACCTAGCTTGCTTCCAGATAAGGACAAGACCGAGTTTGTAAAGCAAGTGCAGCAAGAGTACAAGCACATAGGTTCAATAAAATATAGACCGGGTTCAACATTATGGCAATTTAACACAGAAACGGGAGAATTAAAACCCGCAAAAGTAACAGTTAAAGAGCAATTAGTATGGACGTCTAAAGGTGATTGTACTAAGAAGACACGTAGCGTCATTTACGAGGATAAATGCGTTTACATGTGGGCGTTAAATAGAAAGAACGCTGAAAAGAAGATCCTCAGAGTTATTAACAATGTAATTAGAAAAAGACAAGAGAATCAATGATTGTACATTTTATTATTTTATGGTTTACAGTAGCATTACTAATTGTATTAGTTATGTTTTTAGTGGATTCAATAGGTCATATGTATTATCACCGAATGGAAATGGTTTGGTACGTTCAAATGATGATAACATTAGTGTTATCATTATTCATTTTAGGTGGAATAGTATTAATTGCATTTACACTTGAATCATTTTGTTCGGTTGTAGGTCTATTACAAGACGCATCTGTAATTGCATTATCACCGAGATAAGTGTTTGATTATTAGGTTAAGTCAAAATTAATGCTTATCTTTGTAGGCTTTATGATGTTTGAGTTTCAAACGTAGTTATTAATCTATTTATTAATCTTTCTTATTATATGGCGAAAAAGGAAAATCTAAAGACATTTATTATTCAACAAAGTGATATTGATAAGGCTATTAATTATCACTTAGATAAAGGCGGTAAAGATCATAGACATCTTGCTGATTGTTTAGAACGTGAAATGTTTTACAGTTATTGCTGGGAAACTATTCATCGTTCTGTTCGTCCGTGGGATGGCTTTCGTAAGATATTGAATACTGTTGTTGATAGTTTGTTTTGTGATATGCCTTCGATTACAATTAAAACAATTGCAATTGACGGTGCTATTACATTCCGAACTGCTCAATGTAATGGTGTGAGATAATGAGTGGTGAATGCAGTAATTGCGAATCTAGGCAGCGTAGGGGTAATGACCCTCGTTGTCTAGTTTGTATTTATTTCAATCCTGCAATATTTAATAAAGGTTTTACTAATGTTAAATCACAGCATTTTATTACTAAAGTTGAGAAAGCAATTGAAGATGCTAAAGTCTTCAGAGATAAAGCTAAGATTGCTGATTTACGACTTAAAGTTAAAGATGTTGATGAAGTTCTTAATTCAAATGATAATTCTCGTACATTTCAAGAAATATTTGATGATAAGAAAGAGCATTGGCAAAAACTCGGACTTGATATTGCAAATATATGTGGATTTGAAGATGCACATAAAGAAGTTTCTGAAATTCATGAAAGTGATAAAGGTAATTTCTATTTTATATTTCCATGTTCTACGAAACTTAGAAATAAATATGTTCGTATTTATGGAACTGATATTTCGACGAGAGCTGCTATTGAAAAGATGTATCCTGATACTGATTATATTCAATATGATTCTGTAGAATGGAATACTCCTAATAAATATACTCGTCGTAAACCTTGTGATTGTTATACAGAATGGATATAGAAAAAGCTTTTGAAGTTATTCATAATAATCTTATTGTTACTAGAGAACGTGAGAATTGTATGACTAATAATTGTCCTTGCTGTGGTGAACATAAATTTAGTACCAATATTAAAAGTACAGTTAATAGCTGCTTAAATTGTGGTTATACAGTTATGCTTAATAAAGGTCATATTGAGAGATTTAAAGGACAAGGTGTATTTGCATTATCTCGTGGCGATAAAGGTGGTATCTTTTCAATTGTTGAAGGTGGATGGGAAGCCGCAATTGAAACACTACCTAAAGCTGTTGCAGATGCTTTTGGTTGTACAATTAATGAACTTGATTATTGTATTCTTCATTCTGTTAAAGATGATAAAGTAGTTACTATTGATTTTAAAGGTATGCTCTAAGCTCCGCCCCATTCCAGTCCTATCTCCCTACTGGGGTCTGGAAATGCTACATGGAGTGATGCTAATACTAAAGTATATATTATGACTGAAATAGACTTTGTTGTTGGTGATAGAGTTGTTACCTCTAGGGGAATCTATGGTACTATTGTATCTATTGATGAGAGTGCTGATACTTCTCAAGTTAATATTGGTAGCAAAACTGTCACTCTGTATAATAATCAGTTATGGTCGGTTAAGAATCGAATTTCTGTTGTTTGTTATTATACAGATGGTTATGAAAATTATAATAGACTTGTTACACTTCCTAAACAGTTTAAACTATATGACTTTACTAAACCATTAGATAATGAATTGTTGGATTATTGTAAAAAGGCTATTACTAAAAGTGTTAAAGGTATTTTTACGATTACGAAAATTGAAATTTAAATATGAAAGCAAATCTTACTTATTCTCTTATCTCTGCTGATTTAAAGCAAGGGATGTATTTGTTGGTCAATGATCATCTTGGTTATGTTAGCCGTATGAATGGCGATGAAGCGATTATTTCGTTTTATTTCGAAGACGGTAAAGTCATTAAGCTTGCTAAGCAAACTATGACTCGTGAAGATGCTATTCGTACTTATGGCGAATCTGTAATCAAGTTGATTGCAATTGTTGATGGGAATCCTATTTCCATTAATCATCAGAATTATAAGAAGATTTTTACTCCTATGCTTACATTTGCTAAAGGTGCAGAAGAATCTTATATTGGTGAATTTATTCGTACTAAAGAAGGTCGTAATCCTCTATACGGTGAAGTATCTCCGGTTTATTCTATGCTTAAAAGTGGTGATACTGTCACTATTACAAGTCTTGAAGTTGTTGACCGTTACAGTTTGTATGATTCTACCAAAAGACTTGTTAAAGTTAAAGAAAAGAAATCCGGTTCTAAGTTCTTAGTTACTCGTATTGATGATGAGAAAGAAGAACTTCTTGTTAATCGTAACGATGTAACTCTTGGTGAAAAAGATAAATATGATTTATTTAATGTTATGAATTTTGATGCGTTAAAGAATCTTGTTGCAAGTGGTGAAGCAAAGACTGTTGAAGCTAAAGGTAAAACAAAATCTGAAGCTAATTCTAATGGTAATGCTTTTTATCGTTTGCATAAGAGCAAATGGAAAGCTACTTATAGTAAACTTGAAGGTCAAGATCATTATCAGTGGCTTGCTGTTCGTGAAGAAGATGAAGCAAACAATGAAGCTAAACTCGTTGTTCCTATCTCTGTTCCTATTACAAACATTCCGAAACATCAATTTAGTGGTTTCGATAATGAGTATTGGATTCCGGGTACAATTCGTGAAATGAATCAAGCTAAGGCTGATCTCAAGAATTTTGTTCCTTTTAGAGAAGGTCTTCCTATTTTTGGTAAACTTACTACTACTGTTCTCAATGGTAAGGAGTTTACTTACTTTCTTCTTGATAACATTAAACAAGAATCTGTTAATCACTACATCTTTAAGCATCGGGATATTACCGAGGAACGCCGGAGTGAATTAACCATTAAGAAGCTGCCTACGCTTTAATACAAGCTCGTAGAGGCACTTTTGTATTGAAATAAACCAATTGGTTCACTTTAATACAAAGTGTCTCTATGGGTCTAAAATGAGCCAAAATGAGAATAGTTAAAATTGAAGTGCCTATTTATAGGTATGCTGAACTTAGTGATAATGCTAAAGAAGTTGTTAAAGGTCATATTCTTAGTGCTACACGTGATGCTCAATGTTTCACTGATTCTGTTAAGCATACTCTCGATGTTTTAGGTGTTGAAGAATCTGAGGTTTATTATAGTCTTGGTAATTGTCAAGGAGATGGTCTTTGTTTTACAGGTAGTATTACATGGAATAAAGCTATTGAGATCCTTTATATTAAAGAAAGTATTGCTAAGCTAGATAAAGACTTTATTAAGTCTTGTGAAGATTTTATTTATTCTATTAATTTCTATAAACTTGATAGAATGTATAATCATTGCAATACAGTTACTGTTGAATTTGAAGATAGTAGCTGGATGTATGCTGAGGATTTTACTAAGCTTAAAGATATATTTCTTACTTGGTATAAAGCTCTTTGTAATAAATTTGAACATCAAGGTTATAAATGGTTTTATGAGATTAGTGAAGAAGATGTTGTTGAGTATTGTGATAATAACGATATAGAATTTACAGCTAATGGAGACGTCTTTGTTGAACCTACTTAAACCTTATGAAGATATTAGTATTGCTTTTCAACGTTATCTTCTCCAAGTCACTAATGGTAGTGGTAATTTTATTGAGTTTGCTACTACGTTATCTTGGCGTATGCAGTTGGGAATGATTTTGGAGTTTCTCGATATTGTTTATGATGTCACAATTTCTATATTCCCTAACGGAGGAGCTGTTATCAAAAGTATTAACGGAAGACAAATAGTTGCTGATGTGTATACAACTGCTGAACCTGTCCACCCGCTTGTTCGTTATTACAATACTATTGATGTTGCTTGTAAATACATTTTAAAACCCTTTTAAATTATGGATACTACAGATAAACCTAAAATAAAAATTAAAGCTGTAGGAGATACTGTATCTGGTATAGTTTATGTAACTGAAAAAGGTTCTTATCTTATAGATGTGAATTTTAGAGGTTATAATGATAAACATCCTGATTGTTCTACTATGGATTTACATGCTTGTTGTCCTAATGAACCTGATGGTGAACCTGATTATCGTCTTAAATCTGAAAGATTTATTGTTGTAGATGAGTTCTGATTTTAATAAAGATGCGCTATTTAGGTCTGCCAAACGTATTAACGTTTCTTATTTTAAAGAACAACAAGAAGATGCTATTAATGCTATTTGGCAATGGTGGCAATCACAATCTATAAGTTTTACTCTTAGTGGTTATGCTGGTACTGGTAAAACTTTTATCATGCGTCATCTTGTACGTTATTTGATAATTGAAAAGGTTTGTGTTACAGCTCCAACTCATAAAGCTCTTCGAGTTCTTGAAAATAGTTCTGGTAAGAAAGGTATGACCATTCAATCTCTTTGTGGTCTTAGACCTGATGTAGATATTGAAGATTATAACATTGAGAATCCTTCTTTTAAGGTTATAGGTGAACAGAAAATGAGAGGTTATAGACTTGTCATTATTGATGAATGTTCTATGATTAATCCCGGTCTGTTTAATCTACTTATAAAGACAGCTATTCAGTGTCGATGTAAACTCTTATTCTTAGGAGATGAACTTCAGATTCCTTATGTTGTTGCTAAAGGAAAAGGAAAAGAAGATACTTATAATCGTATTAGTCCTTCTTTTACTCATACTGATGTTCAATTTCGTTTAACTCAAATTGTTAGACAAGAAGCTGGTAATCCTTTGCTTGAATTGTTTGGTATTATTCGCTCTGATTTGATTAATGGTACTGCTAATTTCTATCAGTATATTCTTCAAACTCGCGAAGCTGTTAATGCTCAAGGTGAAGGTTTTACTATTATGAATAAACTTGATTTCCGTAATAAGGTTATTGAAATGTTTAGTTCTGATAACTTTAGTAAGGATATTAATTATGTTCGACTTATTGCTTTTACTAATGATTGTATTGGCTTTTGGAATACCTTTATTCGTGATGGTGTTCTGAATAATCCTCAAGGTATGATAACAAAAGATGATATGTTTACTGCATATCGTACTGTATTTGATGAATATAAATCTCCCATTATTATTAATAGTGAAGATTATGTTGTTCATGATGTTCGGTATTATGTAGCAGATAATGGTCTTGCTTGTTATTGTATTACATTGAGGTCTGCATTTGATGGTAAAGTTACTCCTATGTTTAAGATCATTGATTTTTGGGATTCTAATAACATGGATAACTTCGGTGCTATGCTAAATGCAATTCATTATAAAGCTCTTACTGGTACTGATCGTAGTAGATGGTTTAGATACTTTAGATTTAAAGATATTCATCTTACTATGACCGACTATAGACTTAATGCTGCTAACAAGAATAGACTCGTTGCTAAAGATATTGATTATGGTTATGGTATAACCGCACATAAGAGCCAAGGTTCTACCTTTGAAAATGTTTGTATTGATCTTGATGATATTATCTATTTTCAAACTAAGTGGGGTAAGCGTATTAGACGTAACTCTGCTGAAGCTCTTAGACTTCTTTATGTAGCTATGAGTAGAGCTACTAAACATGCTTATTTAAAATTATGAGTAAAAATATTATACTTAGTGAAAAACATGGAGTTAATCCAAGTATTACTATTTGTCCTATTTGTGACAAAGAAACAGGTATTGCTTTATTAGGTAAACTTAAAGGAGATGAAGAGGCTCCTAGAAAAATTATAGGAGATCTTTGTGATGATTGCATTTCTAAATTAGGTAATGATAAAATTTATATTCTTGCTATAAATGATCAAGGATATGGTACAAAAGATATTATTATTAAAAGATCTGCACTTAATATTCCTGTTAAGGGTTATATGGCTCTTATGAAAGAAAATGAATTTGATAAAGTATTTAAACATTAAATTATGCTTATAACCGAAGATCAAATTCAAGATATAGATAAGATTTATGTCTTGAAAGAATACTGGGCAGCTCCTTGTGGTATGGGTAGTAATCAACGTATTATTCATAATCGTTGGATGGTTCCTATTACTTGGGTTGCTGAGCAATGTTCTATGAGTGCTGTTCAAGTTCTCGAAGAACATTTGTTTGCTAGTGGTTTAAATGTTGATACTGTTGGTAAGATGGAGTTCCTTAAAGCTAGAGCTAATCTTAAAGGTTATGATCTTACTGCTGTTGTTTGTTCAACTCTGAAATACGAAGACGGAACTTCTGTTTATGCCGATACTACCGAAGAAGACAGAAAATAGATTGCCAATTTGTACAAATGTTTTGATTAATGATATTGCTTTAATCATTACTAGATGTACGTTTCAAGAATATAAGATGAAGTATAATATAAATTCTGATGAATTTGATGATCTTGATAAAGGTTATGAATGTGTTTATAATCCTTATCATATTATATTTATACCTGATATTATGGCTATTGATATGTTTGATTTGTAAGGTGCAGATGCTCCGCTCCCTACCACTCCTTCATCCCTACTGGGGTTTGCAAAGTTTTACTAAATGTTATTGATATGGCATTAACTAAAAAAGAATATGATAATTTAGGTGAAGCTGAATACATGATTGATGATGCTCTTGTTGTAGCTGCACCTATTACTTTTGGTGGATTTTGTAAAAAATATGATTTTGATTCTAAAGAATATGGTTTTAATTTTGACGGTTATGATGTTGAAATTTCTATTGTTGCTGAGAATCCTCGTCATATATTTTTTCCTCGTAACTTATTTGAAGCTATTTCTGCTAAAAGTAATTACTGATGCAAACGAGATTTTCTAATATGTTTGAAGATACGTCTGATGAATTACGTGAAGATGATTATTGTGATAAGTGTGATCTATGCGTGCGGAACTCTCTAATCCCCAGTAGGGGACAAGGACTGGAAGGGAGCGGAACTATCCTACATTTAGTTGCTGCTCCTAGTCCTGCTGATAGAAAGACTAAATACGTACTTAGTGGTAACACAGGTAAATTCATTAGACGCATTCTTGAAGATAAGAAATTACTTGCTTTATCGTATATTACTTCTGTTGTCAAGTGTGGTACATCTCAGACTATTAATGCGAAAGCTGTTGCTGAATGTTTTCCTAGACTTCAAAGAGAGATTGCTAGAGTTGAACCTAGTATGTTCATAACTTATGGTAAAGATCCGTATTTTATTGTTAGTGGAGGTAAAGCTTTTCCTAAAAGTGGAGAAGGTATTGATGTGCTTCCTAATGGTAAGATACATATTTATACTATGAGTCTTGAATATATGCGTAAGAATAATGATTATAGTTATCTTGATAGAGCATATGATACTGCTGTTATTGCTTATCGTAAATTTGTTAATCAATGGGTTATTTTAAAATAAATGGCTACTAATAAATCACCTACTACTAGTTGGATATATGATTTAGAAGTTTATCCTAATATGTTTGAGGCTAGCTTTATTCCTTACGGTGTTCCTCAAGATATTATTGATTTATATATTGCTGCTGATATAGCTAAGAATAAAGAAGATAAACGTCTTATTCTTGAAGCTATGGGTGCTAAGACTTTTATTATTTATAGAGCTTATCATGAAGATAAATTTGAACGTCAGAATATGACACCTGCTTCATGGGATGATTCTAATAATATTAGTAGTGGTATTGAAGATCTTTATATGTTTTTTAAATCTCATAAAATTATCATAGGTTATAATAGTTTTAACTATGATATGACTATGCTTGATATATTTATTCATTATGCTCCTACATTTGATTGGAAGACTGGTCTTCGAGAAGATACTTATGGTAGGAAGCAACATATAACTGAATTTCTATTCGAGCATTCTCAGAAAGCTGTTGATAAAGATATGGGTGGTAAAACGTATCGTAGACTTCTTGATTTTTATAAAGGTCATAGATATTTTCGTCCTTTTACCGATTTTGATATTCAAAAGATTCTATATCTTGATGCTACATTTGTTGCTCTTAAAGCTGTTATGATAGTTCTAAAATGGTATCGTATTCAAGACTTACCTATTCATTGGAGTTATCGTATCAAACGTGATGAGATAGCACTTGTAACAGATTATAATATTAATGATGTTCTTGGTACTGATGCTCTTGTTAAGAATCAACAGAAAGAATTAGATCTTCGTGCAAAGCTAAGTGAGATGTATGCTATTGATCTACGTAATATGTCTCGTAGTTCTATTGGTAAAAATCTAATGACTAAGTTTTATTCTGAATGGTCAGGTATGCCTTCTTATGAGTTTGTTGATCTTAGAACTGAGCGTAGTGCTGTGCCTATTGGTAAAGTTGTCAAAGATAGTATTCAATTTAAGACTCCTTTTTATAGGAAGATTCTTGAATCTATTCAGAGATATAGTATTTATATTGGTCTTGGTAGTCCTAAGCAAAGTGAACTTAAACGTGAATCTATTGCTAATGGAATCATTGTTACTACATGGAGAAAGAGTTTTCAATCTTTAGAATTTCTTTCTCATGATAAGGGTTATACAATGGCAAAAGGTGGTCTTCATAGTAAAGATGATCCTCGTGTCATTTGGGCTGAATCTGGTGAGATTCTTGCTGACCCTGATGTTAATTCAATGTACCCCAGCTTTATTGTTGAATATGGTGTTAGTCCTCATCATTTATCTTCAAAAGTGTTTTTAGGTATTGTTGAATGGCTTAGAACGACTCGACTTGATGCAAAACATAGTGGTCGTAAATTAGAAGCTGATGCTCTTAAGATTGTTATTAATCGGATTTATGGTGCATTGAATGATGCTATGGATTATTTATATGACCCTGAATGTACTTATACTGTTACTATCAATCTTCAATTACTTTTATGTAATCTTATAGAAGCGTTTGAACTTAATAATTTTGATGTTCTTTCTGCTAATACAGATGGTCTTCTTGTAAGACTTCCTATTTCTAGAAAAGATACCTTTGAACATATTTGTAAAGAATGGGAAGATTATAGTAAGCTTACTCTTGAAACTGAAAAGTTTGAGAAGTATTGTAGAAGTGCTGTTAATGATTATATTGCTGTTGGATATGGTTTCTATGACGCTTTACAAGAGTATAATCGTTGTGGTGTCTGGATTGATTCTAAAGGTAATACTTATACTACACGTCAAGCTATTGAAGATAAATTTATTAAGTTTAAAGGTTATTTTCTTCAAGAACCTGAATATAATAAAGGTTATGAATATCCTGTTGTAAAGAAAGCTCTTAAAGAATATTTCCTTTATGGTGTTGATATTACTGAATTTATTAGAAATTATATCAATACTTCTCGTACTGCCATTTATGATTACTGTTTTAGTCAGAAAGTTGCTGGTAAATATACTACAATTTATAAGACAGTTAGAGATGGTAAACCTGTTTATATTAAGTGCCAAAAGCATAATCGTTTTTATATTTGTAAAAGTGGTGGAGGTGCTATAACAAAAGCTATTGTTCCTGATTCTGATAATATAGCGTATGGTGATGATATTAGTGGAATTGTTGTTGAAGAAGAGAAGTCGCTTGTTGCTGGTCAGAGAGTTGCTTTGTTTAATGATTACGAATATAAAGAAGATTATAATCTTAATTATGGTTTCTATATTAATGAAGCCTATAAGATTCTTTATGGTAATGGTAAAACAGGTAAAGGTGAACGTCGTGGTATTAACAATAATAGTAATAACTTGTTTGGTTGGTAAAATATGAAGAGAGATAGAGCTGTTATTTATAAAGATTTTTATACCAATAAATTCTCAGCTGTTAAAGCTGTTATTGTTGTGTATTTAGATGCTGCCTTTGAAGATTTCTTTATTCAATATCCTTTTAATAGTAAGAACTTTAAAGATTATGATCATGATAAGATGCTTAAACATATTGTTTTTGATCTTTGTCGTATCATGGGTGATGCTGGTTTTAGGTTATATGAATTATTAACTGATTATGTTGATGATGTATATAATCGTAATGAAATAGAACAATGCGCTAGAGCTGTTCTTGATAATATTAAACTTACAGATGTTAATTAAGATAGATGAAAGATTACGATATTTCTGAAAAATATAAGCGTATTTATCAGGGTATTCTTAAATGGAAACAAGCTGGTTATAAAGGTCTATTTCAATATACTAAACGTATTGATATTCCTCTTGTAATTAGTGAGGTTATTCAGCATGTAGCTAATCAAGTTGAAGCTGATCCTTATGTTCACATTGTAGTTCCTGATATTAAAACGAAAGATTCTCTTCGTAAACGTATTGTTCATACAGGTGTAGTTATAGATTTACTTAAAGATTTTATTGATCGTATTACTAAAACTTGTAAAGGTAAAGATATGCTATATGCTGATACGTTTGTGATGCTTGATTGTACAAATGAAGCTTATCATAAAGATGATACTTATTTCAAGAAGTTGAAAAAAGTAGCTGCTGATAGGTTTTTATTTGTTACTACGAAAAAGATTCCGGTTAATATGCTAAAAGCGTTTACTGCTTGTGGTATTCCGGTTGTTGATACTATAACTAAAGGTATGGCTTTGGAAGAAGGTTGGATTTCTCCTTATGTTATATATAATGTTGGTATCGAGTTTACAAGTGAAGAAAAAGAGCTATATAAACAGCTTACTGAACAAATCTCTTCTATGCTTTCTATATTTAAAGGTAAAGCTAAGATGGTGAATTATGAGTTTAGGAAGTTTACTCATCTACATATGGATATGGTAGAAGATGATATGGCTCTTATTAAAGCTTGTCACATGGGTGTTAATTATGTAAATAATCTTACTGATAAAGTAGAGCATATACATAGTGAAACAGTACGTAACATGGTTGCTGAAATTATGGGTTGGAAAGCTAATCTTGATCTTTCTAATGACTATAATAAGCAAGTAGAAATGTATTGGAATCCCGACAATATACTCACTCGTACTAAAGCATTTAGTGATGCTATTGAGAAACGTTTAGAGTTATATAATAATAATCTTAATAAGAGAGAAGCTATTGCTACTGCTATTAAGAATATTAAAGGTAAAGGACTTGTTCTAAGTAAGACTCGTTCTATTACTAATTTTGTTGAGACTTTAGATTACTGTATGTGTTGGTATAAAGGTATGATTTCTAGGATTTGTTATGATTTCAATGGTCAGCCTTATACTTATACTACTGGTGCCAAGAAAGGTGAACCTAAAGTATTTGGTGATATTGGTATCCGAAAAGAATGTTTAAAACATCTTGAACATGGTGATGTTTCTGTTATTGCTACGGATGAAGTTGCTAATGTGGTTTTTGATGTTAAGGGTCTTACTACAATTATATGTACCTCTCCATACTGCAACCCATTTAAGACCATTTCCGACAAGAAAGAGGAACAACCATACATAAATAAGCCTACTATTATAATATGGCTTTATATGCAAGATTTCGCACTCAATTCGGACGATTACCGCACGTCAAAAGAGAAAGAAAAGCTCATTGATGTGCAGAGTAAATTTACTACTGATATTGTCTGGACTAACGGCATTAAAGATGTTAAATTTTAATTTTTGATAATTTAGTGCTTACTATTGTTGCACACGTCAAAAATATTATCTACTTTTATCAATGGAAAATAAAGACAAAGAAAACGACAAAATGAGTGAAGAGGTTATTACAAATGATGCTACGAAAGACGGTGCTAATGCTGCTACTAATAAAGGTGAAGTTGTAAAAGCTAATAGTAGAGCTGTTGCACAAGCAAATAAAGATGTAATTACTCGTAATCTCGCTGTTCTTGGTGAATATAGAACTTTTGCTGAAAGTCTTATAAATACTGATCTTGGTGCGAGATTTAAAGAAAATGTAACTAAAGATGGAACTGTCACTGAAGTTATTAACATTGATAACATGGTTACTTGTTTATTAACTGGGCAGGAATTAGGTCTTTCTCCTATGACTTCTCTAGCTTATGGTCGTAATCTTAATCTCGACGCTATTCAAAAGGTTGAACTTGGTAAAACTCTTGGTCTTTCTGTTACCGCTTCTTTAAAGAATATATTCTGTTTTGAAAGTGGTGGTACTAGACAAGTTTATACGGGAATTAATGTTGTTGAAGGTTGTCTTAATAAACATCATATTGATATTGAGATTGACGAAGACTTTGTTCCCGTATATGAATATTTTAATGTTCAGCTAAGTAAACCCATTATTGAATTTAAACCTGAACGTCACATTGATATTGATGAATATAATGATGATTATGTTCGTAAAATGATGACGGAACAAGGTATGATTCCTGTTACTCGTATTGTTAAGACTTATCGTACAACGGTTACTCTTGTTCGTAAAGGTAAAAGAACTACAATTTCTTATACTCTTCAAGAAGCTATTGACGCTGGTCTTAAATCGGGTAAAAACTCAATTACTGGTGCTGATGTTAAAGGTAAAGATAATTGGGATAAACACACTCATTCTCTTATGAGAAAAATGGCGATTATGATCGCTGCTCGTATCTGCGCTAATGATATTCTTAACGGAATGTATTGTGATGTTGAACTTAAAGATGTTAAATCTATTAATGATGATTACGTTGATGTTCAATATGTAGAAGCAGATGATAACGCAAATTATTAAAGAATAAATACCGTTTGTGGTAGTGATATTGCAAACATCTATCTTACATAAACTATTAATAAAGTTAAAGTCATGGAAAAATTTAATTTTGATTTCTTGAAAGCTGGTATCAATGAAGGTCGTTTTGAAACTGTAGCTAAAGCTGCTAAAGTAAGTGATGAAATTCGTCCGGAGTTGGTGGTAAACATCTCTATCAACAAGATGTGTATTAACGGTCTTGCATCTAAGATGCTTAACATTGAAACAGGCGACTATATGAAAGCTATGGTCTTGACTGCTGATCAATGTGAGAACGATGTGAACAAGAAGTTCTTCATCATGGTTTCTAAAGTGAAAACTGACGATATGATGACTCTTGCTGCTGTCGGTAAAGCTAAAGGTGTTGGTCGTAAATTGTTCTGCTCTTACGCAGCTTGCTACTCTCAATTCTTGCAGAATACTCCGGATGCACAAGCTATCACCGCTGATAAGTTGGCTGAACTTGGCTATGCTTACGGAATTGATAAGAAAGATTCTGAGGGTAAACCTTACACGAAGTACACCGCTAACCGCGAGGTTCACTACGAATTGGTTGATACCGGTATCGACTATCCGAACTCTGACGGCTCTATGTTACGTATCTGGGCTTGTGTGAACGCACAGATTATCGACCGTCCTTACGATCCGTCTGTTGAAGCTGAAACTGCTGCTGATGATGCAGAAAATAAGAAAGCTGATGCACCGGAAACTGTAGCCGATACCGCAAATGCTGAAATTGCTGCTGAAACGCAGGATGAAACCGCTGCTTCTCAAGAAACTGCTGGTGACGGGGATGATATTTAATCTATATCCGTGACAACATATTGCTTAGCTAAGCAAATCTATCTTACAGAAAGAGGGACTATTAAGGTTCCTCTTTTTTTTACTCTTTAAATTACTTATAAAATGAGTGAAGTTAATAAAAGTCAAGCTGCTGCCGGAGTTATTAATTTTGGTGAGGTTGTAGTTACCCAAGACAAGAAGTTTAAACCTCGTGAAGAATTCAACAATTTGTGTCAGGCACATCTCGTATCTGTTGAGATCAAAGAAACCGAAACTCCTAAAGTAGATGAGAACGGTGTTGCATCTACCTATGAGTATGCTGGTATTCCCGTACCAACTATTGTTTTCCGTTATAAAGAAGAACCCGTTCCCGGTGATGAAGTTGATCGGTTTTATACTGATTCTTTCCGTATCGTCACTACTCGTAAAACTGACGGAACTGCTGTAGATGTTAAAACGTTTACATCTTTGATTACGGAAGCGTACCGAAATTGTCGTCACCGTCTCGATGCTTATATCGGTTGTCCTAACTTCGTTGAACCCGGCTTTCCTCAGCCTATTGATATGAACGCTGATATTAACGGTCGTATCGCTCAATGGAAAGCATTTTGTGAGTTCTTTGTTAAAGCATTCAATGTTGGCAAAGAGGGTAAGCCTGTATTCTTAGATGAAAAAGGTGAACCTATTGTTGTTTGGATGAAGCTTCTTGCTCATTATGGTGATCGTAAGTATCTTTGTACTCCGGGCTTTGTTGGTCAAGGTTATATTGAACGTGTTATTAACGGCAAAAAACCTTCAATTGAAATTCTTCCGGGTGAGACTGTTGAACTTTCTAAAGATGCTGATAAAGACGAGAAACCTGCTGGTGCAGCCGCTGAAGCTGGCGTTGCTATGAATTACGGTTCCGGTCAAGGCGTTAATACTGATGCAATTAATGCTTTAAAGAATCGTTATGCTGGTAACGGTGGTACTCCGGGTAAATATTAAGATGTAACTTAGACTTTTGAAGAGGGTAGAGCAATCTATCCTCTTTTTTTGTATCTATTGGTTTTGTGCATAGTGTTGCTAACGCTCCGCACGTGACCTCACCTTGTTCCCTACTGGGGATTGCAAATGCTACAAAAGATGTAAATATGTGGAGTACAAGTGATAAGGATTATATTTTGAATACACTTGATCAAGTACATATTTATTCTGTCTTTCTTAATGTTCCTGAAACAGAGATAAATAATTGTATTTGTTTACGCAATTATAAAATCTCTAATCCTCTTCGTTATGATCCTAATCCTTCAGTTAGTTTTAAATGGTATGGTAATAAGCTGATATTTCGTGATTTTGCTGATTATCGTTATCGTGGTGATGTATTTGAAATTGTTGGTCTAGTTCTTAAAAAGAATTGTACTAACAATAAAGACTTCGTTGAAATATGTTCTAATATCATCGAATATGCTTCTGATGTTCTTAATGATTCACCTTATGTTAATCGTGTATATCAAGCTCAGAATAAGATTATCAATAATGAATTTCGTGTTATTACAACTGTAAATCGTAAAGTGACTTTTTATGATTATAGGTATTATAATCAATTTGGTGTTACTAATGATCTCGTAGATAAATACGTGAAAGCTGTTGAATCTTTTAAGATTGATGGTGTTAGTAATCCATATTATTATACTCGTCATGATCCTTGTTATGAATATCAAGTTAATGATGGTTATATTAAACTTTATTTTCCATTTAGAAATAAGCATACTGCTAATCGTTTCATTACTAATAATAAGTGTCCTCTTGAAAATCTTGAGACTTTAACTGATACTAATTATAAGTTGATTGTTAAATCTCAAAAGGATAAACTATTAATGTTACGAATACTGAGAGAGTTAAGAATTAATGATGTTGGAGTTTATGTGATTGCAAGTGAAACTGCTAAACTTCCTGATGATATTGTTGATGTTTTACGAAAGACTACTAGGATTCAAGTTTATGTTATGCTTGACACTGATAATACTGGTCTTACTTCCGCTATCGAATATGAAAAGAATTATGGCTTTATTGCTTTGTTCATGACTAAAGGTTATAGTGCTAAAGATCCTACAGATTTAGTTCGTATTACAGATTACAACTTCGTTAAGAAAAAGTTTGCTAATATGTATTTAAATGAGATCGTAAATGGTAAAAAAGGAGGAGTTGTGCCCTGATGCGCAACGGCTATTATGTGAGGGTGTTCCTCTTAGAGCTTTAGGTGATGGTACTAGGTACTTCTTATATCCTATGAATAAGACTGATTATAACATTGTTATTGATGCTGTTAAACAGCTTCGCGAAGCTATGAGTAAGATGTCTTATCAAAATGCTCAAATTAAACTAAATCAATTCGTTCATACTTGGGGTTTTAATCCTTTTAAAGAAGGTGCATTTATGGGCGAAACTAAGATTAAGTCTGATGAGGACTTTAAGATTGTTGAAACTCTCTTTGAAGTTGTTCAAGGTAAACTTCACAATAAACAAGCATTAACCGGTAGTTATCAATGTTTTTGTCATAAGAACTTTAAAACTATTGCTTATGCTCCTCATAAGACTATTCGTGATTCTTGGAATTGTATGTTGATTGCATATAATAATCCTACGCATTGTATTGTTTTATCTCATAATGTTGATGAAGATGGCAACCGTATATGGGGATGATAACGTTACTACTCTTTACAAGCGTGATGCACTGGGGCGTATTGTGTTTTGGAGGATTGAAACTGACGGAAGCCACGAGAGAGTGTCATACGGCTTGTTTGAGCGACTTTCAGATGTCGGACAGGTAATTGTATCAGCTTCAACAAAGACTTCTTATAAGAGCCAAATCAAGCGTAAAATCGATCGAGGATACAAGACGGCAGAAATGTATGGTGTTACTAGTGATATGTATGAGAGTGCTAATCAACTTCATGATCTACTAGATAACGTTATTCCTAAATTTGCTACTGATGCAAACAATGTTGATAAACCTATGAAGTGTCAAAAGTGGAAAACTGGCATTTTTGATTATTCTAATGGTGCTTTTGCTGATCCTAAGATTAATGGTGTTCGTTGTACTATTAAGTTAGATGAAGTTGATAATGGATTATTTGGTAAAACTAAAGAAGTTGTTATTAGAAGTAAAGAAGGTCTTCGTTATAATGTAAAACATATTGAAGATGCTTTTATGACTTACATTTATTGTACTCCCGATTATAGAAATATTACTTTTGATGGTGAGCTTTATATTAAAGGTCAAAAGAATACTACAATTGGTGGTGCTGCACGTAATCCTAAGAATCCTCTTCATAAATATCTTCAATTTGTAAACTTCGATCTTAGTATTCCTGATGTTTCTAATAGAGATCGTTATCATCTTCGTAGAGATATTTTGAATAAAGCTTGGTTTAATGCTACATCTTCAAATTCAGATGCTATTTATGTTCAGTTTAAACCTGAAGAACATGACGCTACTAAAAGTGCTAAAATAGTTTCATTATGTTCTATTAACATCAAAGGTGATTCTGATGTTGAAGCTTATAGAGATCGTTGTATTGCAGCCGGTTATGAGGGTTGTGTTGTTCGATCTAAGATTGCAGAATATAAGTTCGGTTCTCGTCCACAAACTATGATGAAAGCTAAAGCTTGTGAAGAAGGTGAGTTTCTTTGTTTAAATATACTTATAGATGAAATAACTAAAGAAATTAGAGGTAAAAGTATTACTACGCCTTATGCTAAGTTTGTTTGTCGAAATGATTTAAATGATGAAATTTTTGAAGTTAAACCAACAGCTGTATATAATGGAGTTATAGATGAACATATGACTAGTGGTTATATTTTCACTCATAGAAATGAGTTTATTGGTAAGATGTTAGCTATTAAGTTTTATGAACGTACAGATAAGAAGATTCCGTTTAATGCTAATGCTTACGGAGTTCGTGATTATGAATCTAATGATTAATTACATATAATGGAAGATACGAATCCTTTTAAAGAAGAAGAGGAAATTAAACAAGATATTCCTGTTGATGATTCTCCTTCTAAAGCTGAAGAAGAATTATCTGCACTTGCTATTACAACTGAGAAGTATAAACCTATTGTAATAAATGGTGTTTCAATTCCGTCTGTTGTTAGAACGGATGCTCCTGATAAGCCATATATAGTTACAGAATCTCGAACTGTTGCTGATTTATCCAAGGATGAAGTTGATTGGCTTAATACCAATATTAATTTCATTCTTGATGCTACTGGCGAGTTTATTCCTGTTACTAGTGGTAATCAGTTTGTATTCTATCAAACTCTTTTGAAAATTCAGTATTATATTTATGCTCATAATATTCCAATTGAGTTCTTTGATGGTAACAATGAAAAAGCTCGCTATTATAAGATTTGGAATATAGGTTATTTAATCGACAATGAAAATTATGATAGTGCTTATGAACCTCAATTTCATATTTGTGTTGATAGTAACATGAGTGCTGAAGTTGAGTCTCGTGATCATGCTATTAAGATGTTTAACAGATATACTTATAATCTATTTAAGGGTGCTGTGAAACTTATAGATTATAAAGTTCCTAGAGGTAGTTCTTTAGCTATTGCTAAATGTTCTGCAAGACTTATATTTGATACTGTTGAAGATTTTGAAGCTTGGATTAAAGATAGTGTTATCCCAGCTACAGAAGCTCCTACAAATAATCATATTCTTTCATTCTTCCCTAAACTTAATCCTTTGTATCTAAATTCTAAAGTTAGAACACTTGATACATTTAGTTTCTATGCTAATCCTAAAGCATGGATTGCTCAGAATGAAGCTGGTAATACTTATAAAGCTAAGTTTAATATTTTAATGTTCCCTGAGTTTATTGGAGCATTAACTATTACAACTTATCATTCAGCCGCTAAGACGATTGAAGTTAATATGGAACAACTTTCTAATCGTCTTAAAGCTATTGCAGAAAGTCATATTTATAAAAAGGCTTAGCTATGGATGCTGTTAGTAGTGTTACTAAAGAAATGTTTCGTAGATATTTTATAGCAGCACTTGTTAGCATTGGTATTCCACTTGATCAAGCTAATTTGTTTTGTTGTATGAATCAACGTAGACGTCTCATGGATCTCGGTATTTGTACCGTTATTTCTATGAAGCTTGATGAGTTTATGGAAGCTAGAGTTCCTGATTATAAAGGTTGTATGCCTAAAGATGATTGGGAAGCTATTATAAATTATAACTTTTCAGATGATTAAGATATGAAAGTTGTTATTACTAAACATTTTCCTTTTGGTAAGTTTGTTGCTATTAATATGTTTGCTAGACTTTATCTTAAGGATAAAGATAAATCTAGGCTTACATTAATGATTAGGTATCCTAATAGATATTTTAAACTTATTCAACATGAACGTTCTCATACTAAACAACAGAATGACCTCTTAGGTATATTCTTTTATGTATGGTACGTCATTGAATGGTTCTTTAAACTCTTCACTGAAAGTAAGGCTTATCGTGAACTTTGTTTTGAGCGTGAAGCTAGAGCTAATGAGACTAATGTGGATTCTTATAATGTTATTGTACATTACAAAAATGGTAAAGCTTATACTATTATGCAAGATAGTATTCCTGTTTGTACTTATTATAACATTGATGATATTATTAAGAATATTGATAATATTAAGTATCTTGAGTTTAAACCTTTGAATGTTAAAGGTAGTCTTATTAATCGTAAGTGGGGCAGTTGGTTGAGATATGTATTTAAAAGATAATATGGGTTGATTTCTTATTCAATTATAGCCTATGCTGTGAAGCACGCTGTTGAAGCCGCTGGTCTTAATTGACTAGCGGCTATTTTTGTTTAATTTAAAATTGTTATTATGAATTTTGGAGAAACTATTGAACGTGTTAAGACTCGTTCTTATATTGCTAGACGCGCTAATTGGGATGATGATATGTTTATATTTGCACAAATTCCTGCTAATATAAATGAAGAAACCATTCCTAAGATGCAAAGTCTTCCGGATGTTGTTAAACGTGAGATTATAGAATCGGGTTTTACAAGTCTCGATTATCAAAATCAAATTTGTAAGTTTGATAATGGTGTTATTACTTATTTTACACCAACTGGTGATGAGATTTTTGCTGATGATTGGGAAACTAAGAGTGATGATGTTCTAGCTAAATGGGAAAATATATGACACCTGAAAGTGTAAGTGCTGTTATAGATTCTCCAAAAGGTGCTGTATTATGGGATGAGAGAATTGCTATGTTTAATAAAGCTTGTGCAATTGATCCTCATGATACAGTAGTTATTGAAGAGTTATCTGAACTTATTAAAGCTGTTTCTAAGATTAATAGATGTCATAATAATGAACATCTTAAAAGTCTTATGGAAGAAATTGCTGATGTTAGAATTGTTATTGAGCGTATCATGCGTAAATATGGTATTAAAGAAGACGATATTGATAAGCTCGTAGTGTTTAAAATAAATCGTTTTATTGATCGCTATGGCATCTAAAAATAAAAATGATCAAGTAAATCATCCTAAACATTATACTTCTGATCCTAGTGGTATTAAATGTATTGATATCACTCGTCATAGAAATTTTAATATAGGTAATGCTATTAAATATCTATGGAGAGCTGGTCTTAAAGAAGACAAAGATCGTAAGCTTATTGATAAACAAGTTGAAGATCTTAATAAAGCTGTTTGGTATCTTGTAGATGAGATTCATCGTCTTGGTGGTAGATGTACTGTTAAGACTGATTCAATTAATACTTGTTTGCCTATCGATAATGAAAGTATTATTGATGCTGTTATGAATTATTCTAAAGTTGTTGACGGTACTTGTAAAACTCTTTTAGGTGTTGGTGGTAATAATGCTGAATGTAGAGGGATATTACGTCGTACAATTGAAGATCATATTGATTATTGGTATAGAGTTCAAAAAGATGGTGGACAAACTAGACTTGATATGTGATGAAATTTGTTAGACCTGTTAGTGTTATTCATACAGCTCATAATCTTAAAGGTGGCTTACAATTAGCTGAATTTGCCGGTCGTCTTTGTTATAAATCTGAAGGTAAGATTGAACCCGGAAGTTATGTTAAGTTTCTTTTGATGCTTATTGATAAAGGTCATATTTCGATTCTTGAGCATTGTCCTATTTATGTTTGTGGTTATCATGATATGATGAGTATTGAAATGATAAACATTAGGCATTCTGCTTTTTCTCGTTTTGTTTTTAATATTAAAGATGCAAGACCTGATTCTCATTTCTATTATATCTACACTAATCTTCGTGTTGTATATAATGAAAGTCCTGAATTAGCTAAAGCTCTTATTCAGACTTCTACTATGGAAGGTAATGAGATTTGGAAAGCTCATGGTGTTGCTTGGTTTGTTCCAAAATTCGATCATCCTTTCGCTCGTATGAGTGCATATATAACTACTCTTAGAAGTGTTGTTGATGAACTTGTACGTGAACGTGTTCAATCAAATGCAGTTGAATCAACTCGTTGGTGTGATTATTCTAATGAAGGTAGATTTGATGGTATTTCTTTCTGTCTTCCTCATTGGGTTGAAGATTCAACTTTTAGTGCTTGTTTTAAGAGATTTCTTAAAGATGTTGAAGCTATTGAAAAAAATGAAGATAAGATTCAACGTCTTTACGATCTTGAAGATATTGCTTTTTGCTTATATCAAAATGATACTAATATCGCAAATAAGCGAGCATATCATTATATCAGATGTTGCATCATGGATGAGATCTTTTATAATGAAGCTAAAGATGAACTTGATTTACCTGCTCAAGATGCACGTGAGTATTTGTTCTTAAGTGTTAAGAGTGAAATGTATTATACTGGCTTTAATAAAGAATGGGATAATATCATTGATAAGCGTCTTTATGATAAGTATGGTAAAGCACATCCGAATATGCACATTACTATGCAACAATGTAAAGATCATCTCGATGTAATTAGAACTTCTCAAAAAGCTATTACTGATTCAGATCATGGCGGAGAAAGTGAAAGTGCAGGTGAATAGATTACCAGCATTTATACCTCTTGATATTTATATTAAATATTACGGTAAACCTACTACTGTATTTGAACAAAGTAATTTAGATTTACCTGTAAGTTATTATGATACTCTAACTGAAGGTATGAGTCTTATTCATAGACCTTTTGTTGCAGGTTGGGCTAGTGTTCCTACTAATACTTTATTAGTTAAGGATACAATGGTTCGTTTTAAAGAGATTGAAGATTATAGTCATTACCAAACTGAATTGAATTTCGATGAATCTGTTTGAAATACAAGCTAATATTGATAGGATATTAGAATATGCTGCCGAGAATGGTGGAGATATAGGAGAAAGTGGTGCTGAGGAACTTGCGATTAGTGAAGAGGAACTCGGTGAGAAACTTTATGCTTATGCTTTTGTTATAGATCGTTATAACACTGATATAGCATTACTTAAACAATACAAGCAAGCTCTTGATGATCGTGTTAAACGTACTGAGAAAAAGATTAAACGTCTTAAAGATGTTATAGCTGAATGTGCGTATAAGTATGGTGAACCGGTATTAAAGAAGAATGCTGAAACAGGTATTAAAGAACCTACTGGTAGTGTGTCTCTTAAATATCCGAATATTACTATTAGTGTTCGTAAAGGTCAGGAAGTTGTTACAGATACGGAAATGTTTAATAGCTTTCTTAATCAAATGTATCAATACTTTGAAAATCCATCTGTTGATACAGTACCCGCGAACATTGATGCTATTAAAGGTTTTATTGATGTTAAACTTGATAAAGGTTTAAATCTTGATAAAGCTAATAAGATTAAAGCTATTCTCGCTGAACATGGAATTGTTTTTGAAGAAGGTGATTTCAAATTCTATGTTAATAGTACTAATCTTAAAGAAACATTGAATCAATCTCCTGAAGGTCTTGATGCTTGGACGCTTCAAGAAAAGGATATTGTTACAATTAAGAAATAAACTTCTATTGAAACAAAGTATATTATGCCTTTTGTAAATTATCAAAGACGTCCTCTTGTATTTAATGAAATGGGTAAACCTATCAATGATTTGAGTATGGAGGATGCTATTAAAGAAGCAAATCTTGATTATAAAGTAGGTATTAAAGAGACTCGTGTTCGTCTTGAAGATCCTGCTAATCCGGGTAGCTTTCTGTTATATAAAGTTCCTAACAGTTTTGCTACTTATAGAGAAGATACAAATCATGTATTTGGTGCTGTTGGTTCTAAGTACGAAGTTGTACAGAACTCTGTAGCTCTTGATTTTATTAATCAAATATGTGATTACGATAAGAGTGTTCGTATTGAAACTGCTGGTTGTTATAAGAATGGCGCAAGTATGCTTGTAACTGCAAAATTCCCTGATGCTATCACTATTGATAATAAAGATCTTATTGATAAGTATCTCTTATTTACCAATAGTCATGATGGTTCTGGATTAATCACGTGTGCTGTTACAAATATTCGTGTTATTTGTAATAATATGCTTAATCAAGCTATTAAAAATGCAACACAACAGTTTTCTTTTAAACATACAAAGAATGTTCACAACGCTATTATGAGTGCTGTGAATAGTATTCGTGCTACGCATATCTATCATGAAGCTATGCAAGAATCTATGCAAGCTCTTAAAGCCATTAATATTAAATCTAATAATATGACTGGCTTTGTGTATAATCTGTTTCTTAATGATGAACAACAAGAGCACATGAAGCTTAGAACTAATATCTTTGCTGCTGATAAGGATATTATTTCTGCTAAGACTCAAAATAAAGTCAAAGCTGTTCTTGATACTATCGAGAATGGTGTTGGTCAAGAGTTACATCGTGGTACTGTGCTTTGGCTTTATAATGGTGTGAGTTGTTATCTGAATAATGTTGTTGATTATAAGTCTTCTGAAGATCGCTTTGAAGCTCTTACTAAAAAAGGTGCTTATAAGCTAAATCAAAAGGCTTATGATCTTGCCTTAACGGCACTAAGAGCTGCATAATGGAAGAAACTAAAACACATACGTGTTATATTGAAGTTGATGGGAATGTGATTACTCGTGATGCAAATGGAACTCTTATTCAAGAATTTACTGGTAATTGGTCTGTTTTGCATAAGGTATATAGATTCGCTACTATGACCGCTTCTGAAAAGCAAAAACATAAGCGTCTATCTCCTAATCTTTATATTGGTAGTATTAAGTATGTTATGAGACATCCGGGTACTAACAATAGTTTTGTTGTTACTTCTACTCAAATTAAGAAGATTCTACCTTTCATTGTTAATGTGAATAAAGTTAGCTTTGGTGGACTAAGTGAATGTGGTGAAAGTGAGGGATACTATTAATACTTCTAAGCATAGTGCTGTTACAAGTGCTATGCTTAGTTCCGCTCCTGACCACACC
This sequence comes from Megamonas sp., assembly GCF_986095205.1. NCBI lineage: Bacteria > Bacillati > Bacillota > Negativicutes > Selenomonadales > Selenomonadaceae > Megamonas > Megamonas sp. Next base: position 36,847 of record NZ_CFQVBI010000039.1, read on the forward strand.
ATGTTCCCTACTGGGGTTTGGAAAGCTACTCTTAGCGTTTCTAATGCTAGTCGTATTAACGTTAGTACAAATCATCATAGCCGTATGGTTAAAACGACTTCAATAGAGGCTCATAGAGACACTTTCTTTTGTGATATGAACTAGTTATCGTCTGCCAATAGATAATCAATATATGAAGCCCGCAGGTGGCAAAAATGGCATTGTGGAGCATTGCAGACCCCGGTAGAGGGATAGATGTGGAACGGGGCGGAGCGTTCGCAATGACACGAGCAGGAGTATGAGTAGTATAGATACAAGAAGAGAGAGGACTGATAGTATTATCTGAAAGCCCTCTCTCATTTTTTTTTAAGTCCAACAGAAGTCCTTACTTATTTAGTTCAACTATCATCTGTAATATTGGGTTCTGTTGCATATAGTATGTATTGTTCTTTGGTAAATAGAACATCTTGTTGTATTGATTGAATAACGGAATAGTTTTCTTAAATGCAATCCAACGTTTATCTTCATCTTTATATGTACCTCTATCATAAAGCATTTCTTCATCATCTACAATCATTGGAGCAATAAGTGTCCAATAAGCAAGATTAAGAACATTAGACATACTTGTTTCAAAAGGTATAGGTGCCTCCATAGTACGTTTATAGAATGAATAAAGACCCCAAGGTGAAGTTTCATAAAGTTCAGTTTGAACACCATAAATAGTATAACAAGCAAGAGCAAAGAATCGATTTTCATCAAGTTCATCGTCATCATCTTTTGCAGCATATAGACTAGCAGCTACAAGAGATAAACCAACAAGAGTTGTAAAATTAAACATGGCTCTTTTTATATTAGCTTTTTGAGCTTGAGGTAGAGTATTATATCTAAAGTTTATATCTTTGAACCAATATAATAAACCGCAGAACCCATTGAATATAGCTTTAGCTTTAGTAGCAAAATCAATATCTTCGTCATTTTCTATAGCTTTATCAATAGTTTCTCTATAAGCACTTTTACCATTAGATAATAGAAAATTTATCATATCCATGTAAGCACCACTTCTATAAGATTCAAGACGTTCATCAAATACAATTTTACCTACACGTTTACCCCAATATCTAATAAAGTTAGGACGAAGCCATTTACGGAATTGAAGAATAGCCTCTCCCCACATCTTACCAGATAACATAGATTTATCGAAAGTATTGTAAATACCATGCAAACTATGATTAACACCTTTAACTTTACCTAAGAATTTAGCAAAATCTTCAAGAGTTATATTACTTTCAGCTTTAATTGAAGCGATACCATCTTTAAGTTCAAAAGCATCATATATAACTTGATTCTTTTCAAACTCAACTCTAGCATTCTTAAGACCTTCTTTATAAGCCTTAGCGTAATTAGATTTCCATTCGTTAGTAAAGTTATTAGCACGATAAGCAATAAATCGAGAAAGATAATCTATAAATTCAACGTTATTACCTTTAACAGATTCTTGTTTATCTTTATATGCTTTATACTTAGTATAAGTTTCATCATCAACCATATCTCTAAAGAGACGTTCTCTAAGTGAGAATACGAATTGATCATAATTCATAATAGTACCTGCAACAATGCGATGAGTTTGCATAGCTGACAAGAAAGTAGCGAATTGCAAATAATGCTCACCAATAGTATTAGGAGCAAACATCACATTATCCCATTTAGACATACCAAGAGAAACAATATTAGTCTTAGTATCTACTCCAGCTTCAATATGATCTTCAAAAATATTACCAGCTAACTTCATTAAAGCTGCATCAAGATTATTACAAGTATATTCACCAAGTGATGCCCATAATGATGGAAGAGCTTTAATATACATTTCATGAGCTTTAAGAAGTGTAGCTTTAGTAGTAAATTCACCACCAGTTGCTTCGCTTACAATATTGATATGACCTGTACCAATATTCTTTAAAGCAGCAGTTAAGTTCATCCACATAAGAGATTTACTATTAACTGTATGAAGTATATTAAGAAGTTGATCAGTTAATGTATTAATACGATTCTTACCTTCAAAAGCATCATAGAATTTCTTAAATCTATCAAAAGCTTCTGTTTCTTTACCTTTACGAGAAACAACTTCAGTTTTATGAGTATAAAGAGATAGAATCTTATTAATAACATTCTTACTCTTAACACCATATTCACGAGCTTGGAACTCAGGCATAGCAAGAATAGTTTGCAGAAGATTGAGTTCAGGCTCAAAGTCACGATTAACTTTAATACGTTTAAGCTGATTAATATAATTAAGAGTAACATTCATAGGGTCAAAGTTCATACGATCTCTAACATCACCTAATTGTTTATCAGATAACTCTTTATTATATTCGATAATATCTGCAATAGAAGTAATAGGTTTATAATAGCCTCTATGTTTAGCTATTTTATTAGCTTTTTCAATTAGAGCATCATAAGCTTCTTTATTTGTAATAGCGTAGAGATCATACTTAATACGACCTATAACTTCTGGACGATTAAGTGCAGTAGCTTTAAGATAGTATTGAGTCTCTCCACTAAGTGTATTTTTATAATCATCTTCTTGCAACTTATGATAACCAGCAAGTTGTTTAAGAGCATTCACATGATTAGCAGATATGAAAGTCGGAAAGAAACTAGCAGATCTAACAGTGTTAGGCATTGCAACATCATTAAGTTCTGCAAACATCTCTTGCATTTCAACCATCATATCAATATCAGAATGAGTAAGTTTACTAAACTTAGCGTCTCTATAATCAGCTTTGGCAGTTTGGACTTGAAGAAGAACTCGATTAGTAGTTTGACCTCTAACACTAAGTTTAATATTATTAGCTTCAGCAAATTTCTTACGAATCTTAGATTTATAGACACGTTCAATTAGCTTAGTATAATAATATGCTTCTTCAGCACTAAGATTAGGAAAATACTTCTTAGGATTACTATATACATCTTCAAGATCAAGTTCAAGTCTACCTTTAATAATTTTGGCAGGCATTGAAACATTCATAGTAGAATATATAGTTTTACCTACAGCACGAACTCTTTTCTTATGTTCTTCCTCAAGTTTAGCAAGAGCATCTTGAGCTTTCTTAACTGTAGCAAAATCATCAGATTCTAACAAAGGTTCTAACTCAGATCTTCTCTTAATATAATCATCGTATTCACGAGCTTTACCAATTTGATAATCGTAATTAGCTTTAGTCATATCAAATGGTGTAGCAAGTTGACAATTAGCTTCGTTAATAAATCTAGCTCTAAAGTCATTAGAACGAGATTGAGAGAAAGTCATATCAGGTTTACCATTAGATTTCTCTTTATAGAATCTATCATACTTCTTAAATAATGCGAATGTACGCTTGTTATTATTGAAAGCAAATTCAGTAGCATTAAGCGTATGGAACTCATATTGAGAAAGAACCGTATCAATGATTGGAATACCACTTTGAGCAGCAGAATCTAACCATTTAATAACAGTAGATAAATCAAGATTATCACCGAGCATACGACGAATATTTTCTTGAATATCTTTTTCATTTATAGTATAAACGCCAATTTCATCAGCATTAAAACCGTTTTCAACAAGCTTATCTTGAATATACTTAAACTTAGTATTGAAAGCAGGATTATGACTTCTTTGATTGATTAAGAAACCAAAGTAAATCTTAGAAGCATCAACAACTTTACGTTTAAGAGGCATAATCTCAGCATATAAACCTTTAAGATTAAGAAGAGCTTTATTAAATTCTGCAATACTATCTTTAGTATTTTGAGAAGCATTTTCAAAACTAGCTTCGTCAATAGGATTTAGATCTTCAATATAAGCTTGAGACTTTATAAGACTACTGAGTTTATTCAGATCAGTAACCCATTGTTTACGATCAGCAACAGTACCTTTAGTCCAAAGCTTAAATATAGTATCAGTATCCATTGGCATTTGAATAGCTTTAATCATATCTTTAACATTCTCTAGTATATTAGCATTATACTTGAATGTTTCAACATAATTAGAAAGACTATTCATATCTCTACCAAGTCTAGCAATTTCACTTTGAGCTTTAGCATCAAGCTTATCAAGATTAGTATTAAGTTCACCCATGAGATTCATTTCATCTCTAAGAAGTTTAGTATTACCAATAGCAGTCTTTTCAACTTCATAAAGAGTATTAATAAATTCAAGGTTTGACATACTAATTCCAGTATTATCATCAGCTATGAACTCTGTATCTAAGACTTTAGAGAACTTAGGAGTTGAGTTATTAATAGTATGAACAGTAGTATTAAGATCTTTTTTAATACCAATGTAATCAACTATAATATCATTGATACCATCAGCTTGAATTGCACTAACGTTAGTTGGATTTAGCCTTTGAATAAGCCTGTCTAAGCCCTTAAAAAGTTGTCCTTGTATTGTTAGTCGTTTCAATTGAGAAAGCGTCTCTCCGTTGCCGACAAGTGCCAAATTTTGGATTTCCGAGGGTAGTGTATCGGTATCGAAAGTGTCATTGATAGCTGCCTGCAATGGGATAGTAGTAATAGCAGAAGTATCAATAAGACCTCTATATGTATCAGATTCATTACCAATATAAATTGTATAATCAGCGTTACTTGTAGCAGCATCTATAGCTGACGTAAGACTGTTATGAGTTTCTACATTAGTAACAGACGAATTAAATCTACGATAGAACTTACTCAAAATAGTAGCAAGTTTTTCGTATATCTCTTGGGCTTCAATGTTATATTTATAATAATCATTAGCTGTAGTAAGATATTCAGATTTAAACGTTTTATTAATAGGATAATAGAACGTACAATCATTAATATCAAAACGTTTATAAAGCATACCCTCAGGTAATTGAGCTTTGTAAGTCTTTTTAAGACCAGTAAGTTCTTTATCAATTACCTTTTCACGAGTCTTAAGATATATATCATCAGCATAACTAGAATTGTTTACATATCTAGTAGGTTCAAAGATCATTTGACCAATGATATTCCAAATATCATTATGCTTAACACCAATAGCATTTTTAATAACACTATTAAGAGCATCTTCTATATACTTACGAGTCTCAGGATCAACATCTTTATGCCATTCGTTAGCTACTGCACCTTTAAGATCAAATACAGCTTTCGAGAAATTACTCTTAGTAATCTTAGTAAAAGTAGGAGTTTGATCTTTAACTTTACTCTTCTTACCATTAGTATCATAAATATATTCAGGTTTCATATATTTAACGATACGAGTATTCTCTGAATTAGCACGAACAAAAGCTTCGATGAAAACATCAAGTTCTTCGTTAGTTCTAAGAAGAATATTATCTTTATTCGCTTGACTAGCATAAAGAGCTTCAGCATAGTTATAAAGAGCTGCATTTTCTGAACGGAAGTTACTACCACCATCAGTAATACCTTGTTCTCTCATAGCTAATCTAATATCTCTGTCACTAGTACCGTCGATAGATTCAAAACTAATAGAATCAAATTGATCTCCCCATGAAGTTTTATAAGCACTTACATAGTTACCATCTTTAGTTTTGAACTTACCATAAAGATCAATAGGAATATACTTAGAAAGATTACGACCAAAATCAAGTTTATTAACCCAAAATGCGTATTTAACTAAGTTCTCACCAAGAATACGACAATATTCATCAGGACTATTAATAAGTTGAAAAAATGTATCTCTAGTAAAATCAACATCATCACTTTCCTTAGTTGAAATAGAAATATATCCAGTTCTTACAATTGTACTCTCCATAGTATTAGGAGAAAGCAATGAAAGAATATGATTAGGATTAAGTCTAAGATTACCTTTAGTAACATATTGACCATTTACAGCAACATATCTACCATCAGTAAGTGTATTCTTAACCATAGCTAATTGAATACCAACAGGTAATTCTTTAAACATAGCTATTTTTTCATCATGAGTATAATTTCTACTTTCAAGTTCATTGTACCAATTTTTAAGATTGACATTAGTAAGAGCTAAATCAACAGCACCTTTGAATTTAAATTCATTAGTTTGTTCGTCTTTAACAATATTAACACATCCTAATAACTTAGCACGTTCAGCAAGAAGTGTTTCCGGACTTTTACTATCATCATTAAAGAAAGGCATTTGTCTAACTTTATCAATAATAGCATAATTAATCAGAGCTTCTCTAAGTTCAGGATTATTAATTTGTTTAAGTTTAGCCATACAATAATTAATCTTATCTTTAAAAGCAGGATTCTCACTAATGAAGAGATCATGAAACATATTAACAGAAATCTCATTAGTAGAATACAATTGTTGTTGAAGAATAGGATAAGCACTATCTTCAATCTCCCAATTAGTATTAACAACTGACGGGAATATAGCTTCAATCATTGATTTATCACCAATTCTAAAAGGAGATTTAGGTTTATCAAGTTGAATCACCTTACCATTAGAATCCTTATTTTCAAGAAGATAATCATTAGCTTTAAGCAACCAATTATCAACAACCTCACCTTTATCAGTAATTGCATTTACACTATAGTATTTATAGAGTAATTCATTGCGCATACTTTCAGGAATACCTGCATCTTTAGCATTCTGAATAAGAGTATTAACATTATGCTCAAGCATTGCAATAGATTCAAAGAGCTTATTACTTTCAGAAGTTTTAGGACCAGCACCTTTCTTTTCAGTAATAAGACATCCTTGAGCAAGTTTCATAGCATTTACAGCTTTATCAACGTACATATAATAATCTAAAACTTCAAGTTGTCGATTAAGATAATTAGCATAAGCTTCAAAATCTTCAACTGCATGTTTATAGTTTTGACCTTCTTTAAATAGAGAATCAAGTTCAGTAATAGTTTTAGCTTTATTCTGAATCTTACTATCTACTTCGTATGCAGTAACACCCACGTCATTTGCAAGAGCTTCAATAAATCTAGCCATGGCATGAGTTTGTTTCATGTTTATCGTATGACCATGTTCATGAGCTTTAGCAATTGCCATATTACTAAGATCTTCTTGTGCAAGATATTTACTAAGTTTAGTAATAATATCTTTAAGACCTACATTATCTTGTGTAGTTTCAAAATAACTCTTAGCAAAAGCTTTAAGACTATTACCTTTATCAGCAAGTAGTTTACTCATAGTAGCAACAGCGTCAATCATATAATCACTGCGTACATTATGGAAACTAACATTAGTGAAGTTATTAGAGTTTTCAATAGACTTAATTGAAATATTCGTAACAAAATCAGTAATGATTTGCTGAGATTCAATAAGAGCAGAATAGATATATCTATTAGTACCTTCAACTTTAGCATTGCCAGCATTAAGATTAGCATTCCAACTTATAGGGAATGAAGCAAGTAAAGCGGTATTACCAATAGTATATGTATTCATATTAAACCAAAGATTATCTTTAACAGCATCAAGAATATGAGATGTTAATTCAGAACGCTGTGCAGATATAGGCTCACCATTTATATCAGTCCAAGTACCATAATCATTATTATAAAGAGAACGACACCAAACTGTAACGCTATTAGAAGCTACATCTACTTGAACACTATGCTCACCATTAGATAATCTTTCATCTTTAAAGCATTTAAGAATCTGCTTTCTAGCCCATTCAGCTTTATTAGGAATATCTTCATTATAACCTTTAATATCACTGAAATTAAGTCTAATAGGAATAGCAAATTCATCAGACAACATAGTCTGTGTAAATCCCATTATAGATAGAGCATTATCCGCTGCAATGGATTGACCTTTAAGAACTGCAATATTATTATTAATATTACGAATCTTAATCTGATCAATAAGAAAATGCTGATTCATCATAGAGTTATCATAACCAGCAATTCTATTTATATAAGCAGCAGCAGCTTTACTATGATCAAACTCATTAGGTTTCTCTTTATTAAGAGTATTCTTAATATCAGAGTGAATACCAATCCAAGTATCAATTATAGCATTATCCTTAGCAGCTCTAGGCATACGACGATATTCATTAAGACTATTCCATTTTGGAGTAACAGTTTCTTTAATGAATTTCTCGTATTTAGCATCATAATCACTCTTAGCTTTTTTAAGTTTAGAGTAAATACTAGCTTTAGTATCATATAATGCTTTAAGTTCTGCATCAGATATAGCCGGATTCATATTTGCAGCATTATAAGCTTCAATTTCAGAAGACTTCAATTCCATAGCTTTAGCAAGTGCATTACGCTCAGATACATTCTTTGAATAGAAGCGTTGTTGCTGTAGATTTTTATATTCTTGCTTTAAGCGTCTTATAACAGAATCATCAATACTAGCTTGTGCATTGATTTTAGCATTAATATCTGCAAGTTCATTAACTAATGGAATCTTTTCTTTCAGATATGCATTTTTAAGTGCATCTTTAGTTTTACTAAAGTAAACATCAGAAACGTATTCCAAAGATTGACGTTTATAAGTATCACTATCATTTTTAGTATATTCAATATATTGCCCATCAATAACGTCAAATTCTTTCATAGATAAGTAAATACTATCAATATCATAGTCCCAACCAGTACGAGTAACAAGATGTTCAGGAACTATAGCTTGACTAGCACCATTATTCAGAACTCCTACAACTTTAGCAATGAACATAGATTGATGACCCTCAGTAGGAATACGAATACCAAACATCGTTCTAAGATTCTCTGGAACACTATTCAAATCAAGATTACCATTAGCATCTAATTTAAATCGAGAATCCCAGTTATTAAGTATAATCTCAGCAGGATGAAAGACTTTAGTACCATCGGCTTTAGTTTCCCAATATTCACTTTGAAGTTTAAAGTCAGCATTTTTCTTAATTATAGGCGTACCGTTAGCATCTCTTTTAATCGTACCATCTTCATTAAGTTCAGCCCGAGATTGCCAATAATCATCAGAGAACTTAATTTGACCTTCAAGATACATACGTTGAACATTAGCTTGGGTCCCTTCAACAATCCCTTTTTTGTCCAACGTAACAGCAGCGGGTTGTAAGAAAGTATCAGGTTGAATAGTAACGTGAGCACCTTTAAGTTTAAGATTAGTAACACGACGTGTAATACGAGCTAATAGAACTGATTCAATACGACTCTTAATCGTAGGATGATAAAAAGGTATAAAAGGTTTACCATTAACAACAACAGTAGCTTTTATGAAATTTCTATCAATTTCAGTTTCATTAAAATATCTACGAAGATCTGCAAGAACTAAATCAAGATCAACACCGATAACATTTCTGAGACCACCGTCAGTTTCAATTGAAGTATATTTAATATTACCGTCATTAGTAATAGCACCCCAATCAGCCAACAAACGATACATCTCATCATTTGCGTTAGCAGAAAGTAACATCTGATAATACTCAAAAGCTCCTGAACCATCATAAGAATAATCTCCAGTTTTACCTTTACGAACAGTACTACCTATAGTATAATCTCCATTAAATACAAGGTTATCAAGAATACGCTTTTGAAGCTGAGTACCAATCTTATTCTCTTCATCCATAAGATGTGAAGGAATTTGTTGTTGAATATAGAGGTTACTATGACTAAGAGTGTGTTTAAAATCTTCAACACCTTTAGGATAACCTTTTAATTCAAGACGTTTGGTAGCTTCATTATACTGAATATTAAGAGTAGCTTTTGTACCATTAGTATAAGTGTATTTACCATTTGCATCTAAAATAGGGAAACCTTTAGAATCAACTGCAATATCTCTAGATATATCAAAGAGTTGAACTTTAGGCATACCACCAACTTTATGACCAGATTCAAAGTTAATAGAATCAATACCTTCTTGTTTCATCCAATCATAAAGAGTTTCATAACCAGTACCTTTGTACATACGTTTGAATATAACAAGGGTACTATTCTTATCTTGATGCGAAAACACAATATCAGTATTAAATCTATTATTAAGCGTAGACTTACCACGTTTATAGAAGTAATACTTTAACTGTTCAACAATACGTGCATAATCACTAGGACTAATAGGTGTATCCTCATCAGCAACAATATCAGCTAAAGTTCTACCAGAAGGTAAAGTAAAACTATCATAATCACCCATAGCTTTGAAACGTCTAATACACTCATCTTGTGTAATAACATTGAAAGCATCGGCAGTTGTAATAGTCTTAGAACCAAAGCGTCTATTAAGTTCATCAGAAGTTGCTTTATCATTTGCAAATGGTTCAAGCATCTTCTGTAACATATTGTCTTTAAGATTAACATCAGATACAACAATCTGTGTATATGTAGTATTAGAACGAGTAGTAGAACCCGGTCTTACACCTTGAGATGCACGCTTAGCCCAATCAAGAGCATTCTTAAATTCAAAAGTATAACCAGTGAATATCTCTTGAATAGCTATATCAGCAACATAATGATTACAAAGAAGATTAGAAACAACATAACCCCAATAACGATCATTTTTATAATCTTCAGGAAGCGTTTCATTAAGAGCTTTAAGTTGATTCTTATATGTAAGAGTCGATTGAATATTATCTCTAACAGGAGCTAGATAATCAAAAGCATCTTGAAGATGACTATTGATTCTATCAACAAACATTCGCATATAAGCATTATCAATAACATCGCCGTAAGCAGTATTGAAATCTTCACCACAAATCATGAATGGTTCGAATTTACCGAATGAACTTGTGGCATTAGGATGAAGCTCATTAAAAGCGTCTTCGATATAATCTATAATACTTCTTACAGTAGTATTACCGTTAGCATCAGTATATCTAAAATTAAGATTACCAAACTTAAAGATATTACCTGTAGGCTTACCATTTTTAAGAAGAGCTTTACCATCCCAGAATATAGGAGCTTGAAGACCTTCAAATATATCTTTATCAAAAGAACGACTTTCATAGAAATCTCTAAAAGCAGCTTCCGCATCACCATTATGATCACTAATCATTCTACTACGTTCATCTGAACTTAAAGAATTAAATTCTTGACGAACATCATCTTCAGGTCTAAGAAATTCTTTCTTAATAGAAAGAGTTTGAGTATTAGCATTATAATCAAATAGCAGACGTCTAGCTTCAAGCATCATTTCCATTTCAGTACGAAAAGTATCTTTTACACGTTGAAATAGATAATTAGATTCAAGATCATTAGTACGAGCTATTCGATAATTAACGAAAGTACCGTCGGTATCTATAAGTTTAAATGGAAGACTTCTTTTAATAGCATTAGGTTCAGTAAGAGTATTTCCAGTTACAAATTCATATATACGAGACGCATCAGCAGAAGGTAATGAGTAACGTCCTTGAAATTGACGAAGAATAACATCGCGTGTCCAAATATAATCGTGCATATCAACATAAGGAGTTCCAATACCTTGATCACGATTAGACATACCATTAAATCTAGAATATTGAAAAGCTTTAACAGCTTCAACATTAACAGGATTTACAGCATCAAGAATACGATAACCATTTTCGTCAAGTATAGCATTACCATTTTCATCTTTTCTAAAATTAAAGAAACCTTTACCATCACCACCCATACCATTACCAAGATTCCAAATAAGAGGATGATATTTAGTACCTTTAGATTTTAAGAAATCATTGAAACGATATTTCATGAGTTCTACATTAACTTCACCAATACGATTAACAATACCTTGAAGCATTGATGTAATATGATTATAGAACTCAGGAGTATATTCTTGTTCACCTTGAACATTAATGTAAGACAAATCAACTTTAATAGCCGGATCACAACCACCTACAGTTGCAAGAATATTAATACGACCACGCATATCATCCACAACAGAATCAATTTCATCTCCTGCTTTGAAGCCTTCATAAAACAATCTTTTGATTCTACGTGATTGACGATCTTTAGCTTTTTCACTTTGCTTATCAGTAACATTAGCTTTAATTTGATTAAGAATCTTATCAAATACACCGTCAATATTAACAAGTTCAGTCTCAATTTTCTGATATACAAGTTTATTAACTTTATTATCATCATTTCCGTCATGATATAAAGCTTTAATTACATCAAAAGGAACACTAAATTTAATAGATAAATAATTAAATATAGTATTAGGAGACCAATTGATACCAACATTGTTAGATTTATACAGTAAAGTATTTACTTTATCAGTAATAGATTTACCGGTTTTATATATAGCATTAATATCATACTGAACAGCAGCACGACTACCAACATATTGAAATTTATTACTAAGAATACTACGATATTGATTGTAGATATTAGTAGTAGCAAATGACTGACGATTACTCTCTTTAACAGAATAAGCAAGATTATAATCATTTTCTGACATATTGTAACTCATAGTTTCACTTTGAGTAACAACAGTTGTAGCCATATCAACAGATGCCATGTACATATTGTAGAATATTTCTTTACGTTCAATAGTACTAACATCATCATTCGGAAAAATCTCAATTTGATCAATAATAGGTTGAAGCTGACCATTATAAACAGATTCAGAAGTAACTTTAAGACTATTTATAAGCTCTTCTTTATTAGCTGCATAACGAGTAGCATCAATCAAAGAGTTCCAAAGAACATTAATATCAAATGGCATTGCTAAACCATATTTATTATAATAAGAAGCAGTACCATTAAATTGAGAATCTTCAAGTGTAGCAAACAGATTACTTTGATTATTATAAATCATTTCTGTAAGCATACGTTTGAATCGAGAAGAAGCAGTATTCTTACGATCAACTTTAAATTGAAGAGAACTATTCCAAGACTTATTGATATTTTGCTCATCAGTCATGGAAGCACCATTAATCTCTCCCATAGTCATGTGATCTTCAACATCGAAATCATTAATATCAGCCATAAATTCGGCTTTATAATAATTAATAAAACTCTGCCAAATACCTTGATCATCAAGATTATCAAGTTGATCTGCAAGTCTAAGAAGATTATTCATCTTACTTTCATAACTAGTAAGAAGAGCATCATTATCTATAGCTTCATCAGTTGCTCCAGCAGCTTCAAGTTCATCAAGACGATTATTGTATTGAGCTGCAAATCCTAAATAACCAACATCAGGATTATCATTTTGAGCATACTGACGCAATACAGTAGCAATTAAAGAACGAATTGTAACACCATTCTTAAAATCTTTGTAAGTAAGATTTTTGAATTGAGGTTCAAGTCTAAAAGCAATAGCAGCAAAGATACGATTCAAATACATTTGCTCACTATCAGCAATAAAAGGATAACCATTATCATACAGAACTTGTGCTTTCTTAGCAGGTATATGTTTATGAAATGACCTTATTTCCGGCTCTCCCTGCTCGTTTAATGGTACGGTAATACTTTTAGTCAAGCGTTCTATATTATTGCCATAGACGCTCTGAAAAGTGGCAAATTGAGCGTCTGTTAGTCCTGCATTTTGGACAGCACGAAGCAAAACCCAGTCCCCATACTCGGATGTAAACGAAGCAGATTTAAGAGCATCATAATCAGCTTTAGCAACAGCACGTGCTTTAACAGGATCATTAGGATAGAGCTTCTTTGCCCTATCCCATAGATCTTGAAAACACTTACTATCAGTATAGCTATCACCAACTTTAATCTGAGGGATAATATTACAATCTAAACCCATAGTAGAAGTTTTATACGTTTAACAAATACGTTTATTAGTTTCATCTAAGTTACTATTTTTATTCAAGCTATCAACCGAATCATGTAAATATTTTACAGCTTCGAGAACTTGTGCAGCTTTGATATTACTATCGGAACTAGTACCAAGTCTAGCCCTACGACGAGGAGTAGTTTGCGTAGGAGATTCAGCAGTAGCATTTGCATCACCATTCGCAGCTGTATTAACAGCATTTTGAACTTCTGTAGTCGTAGATTCAACAGTAGATACAGCAGACGTTCCGCTCCTTTCCACAGCTCCTTCTCTACCGGGGACTGGAGAGTTCGTCCGAATACCATAAGTAATACCATCAGGTTCCATATCTCTAAAGTCTTTATTATAGATTCTATTAAGAACATCATTAAAACGTTCCATAAGAGAATCAGTTTTAACTTCAGTATCTTTGAAACCAAAGATCTTCTCAAATATATTAAGAAGAACTCGTTTAAACTTCTCCCAAAATGTAGGAGTTTCAAGATTCTCAGAACCTTCAACACGTTCAGTAGTAGAATGGAGTTCATTGAGAAGTCTAAAAATACGAGGATCGGTTAAAGCATAAGTAACAATTTCAGAGATAGCATCTTTACCATTGATAACATTCTTAGTACCTTTAACACGATCTTTAAGTTTAGTATCAATAGATTCAGATATACTAGAGATTTCTTGACTAACAATTTCAATAAATCTATTAGCAATACCTTTATCACTAAGCATATCCTTTAAGAATCTCTCACGATCATTTAAATCAGTTTTACCTGTAAGTTCAGCACGAGTATTTATAACAGCTTGATTAAAATCAGCAAACCACTCTTGCCATTCTTTATTATTATAATCAATAAGAGCTTCACGTTTAGCAAGTAATTCAGGATTATTAATATCTCGATGAGTAGCATTAAAGAATTTCATAATATAAGTATGAATCATCTCATGAGCTAGAGTACGAGTTAAATAACCTTGATGTTCCTTACGATTAGCATGATCATAATTGTAGTTAATATCAATCCTAAATTGATTACGATAAAAACCATCATCAGCAGTCTTAACAGGATCAGTATAACCTTCGCTTTCAATATTAATCTTAGCTTCACTTACATTATGCTTAATATAAACTGGATTAATACCAGCTTCATATTCAAGTATATTAGCAAGTTTAGAGATACTAGACCAATCTTCTTTATAACGATCAGCATCTTGAACTGTTTTAAGCAATTCAACGGGATCATAGAAACGCTGAGGAACATCAGTTTTAGTATCAAATGCTTTAGTTGCAATAGAAAATTTAATAGGGGCATTTCCAGCAATAGTAACATTACTTACAACATTTCCATATCTATCTTTAACTGAAGCTACATCTGAATATCTAGCATTAGTTGCCATATAATAGTCATATATATCTTCATAACGTTCGCCTGTAACTGGATCTGTATATCCAGTAGTATAAGAACTACCAGTAGAATCTTTAGCTACAGCAATTCCATCTTTAAGACCGAATTGACGAACTAGATTAGGAATTATACTATTAAGTTTATTATTAAACTTTTGAACATCAGCAGGAGTATCTAAGTAATAAACAGTATGTGGATAACTAGGATGATTTAAAGCACCATTATAGTTAGCAACATCAAGTTTATTACTAGAGGTATAATGAATAACAGCGTCACGTCCATCAATAGTAGTTTGAATAAACTTATGATAAGCTTCTTTACCTTTACCATCACCAAGAACAGCTTTGAGCATTACATAACGTTTACTACCATCACCATTGTTACCAGATTGAAAATAAATATCATCTTGAACGGCACTATTACGTTCATTACATATAATAATATTTTGAAGTCTATTAGAAATATCAAGTCTAGCTTCGGTTATATTACCAGTATTAAGAGCAAGAATTTCTTTAATAGCATCACCAATATATTTTGTATATTTACCTAATTTACTAATACGAGCTTCTTCTGTTTTATCAGTGATAGAACCCATAATAGTATTAGGATATATAGGGAATACAGTATTAAGTGAATCAGTTTGAGGTATAACAACAACTTCATGACGTCTATTACCAATAAAAGTATCAGCTACATGAGGTGTTGCAAACTTATCTATATTCTGAACAATACCACCAGTTTTAGGATCTCTACCAACACCATTCTCATCAATAGCTAGTATTTGAACTCTAGGTTTACCTTTAGAATCAAGAACATCTTTAGTAGGCTTAATAGAATCTAATAAAGAATTACGATGATGCATAATAGGTAATCCATGTTTAGCTTCATGATCTTCGTTGCGAGCTTCATCATTAATTAGTATTCTACCAGCACTAATATGACTTATTCTAAAAGTATTAGAACCTGTAAAGCGAATATCATTACGAATAGCTTGATTATTACGGAAGATCATTTCATGACGATTAACAGCGTCATTGAAATGTTTCGTAATAGCCGTAGCATTCATAATACTATCCATATTTGAATGATTAATTCTAGAAGCAGGAAATAAATCAGTACAAATTTGATATATTTGATTAAATGAAAGAGCTACATTATCAATAGAAATTTCACCGTCAGTATCACTTGTATATTCAGAATCAACAACTCCGATCATTGTCTGACTATTCATAATATCTTTAATCTGCTTAGATGTAAGATTAGAATACACAAGTTCTTTAAATGTATCCATTAGCTTCTTAAAGCGATCTTTTCTAAACTGATCAAAGATAATATCAATGTTACGTTCAGAGTTCTCTCTATCTTTAGCAGATATATTATTACGAGGATTAAAAGCAATATCGTAATGATACATGAATCTAAATAGCTCTCTTTGATATTCAGCAAAGGTTTTAGCCATATCATCAGTAAATGCAAATTTACGTGGATAATATACACCATTCGCACCTTGAATTGTATACGCTATACCATTTGTAATAGTTTCGAGTTTAGGAATAGAACCTAATTTATACTCTTTACCATTACGATTCATTACAACATCATAAGAAGCTCTATTAGGATTCTCTTCTAAATCAGTTTGAACTACAGTAACCTCATCACCTTCTTTAATACCATCAAGTAACTCATAAATACCTAAGTTAGTAGCAGTACTATTACCTAGAATATTCTCAGGAGCACCGTTAGGACTAAAGTTAATATCAAGACCTTCATGATATGTTCTACCTTTAATCTCAGGTGTACGATTAATAAAATCAAGAACTTGAGCTTCTGTTAAAGGTAAACCATTAGTAGGAGCAACATCTATAAGATCATAAAAGAAATTATAATTATTATAAAGCTCTTTATAAGTAGCATCTTTAGTTACTGCAAATCTAGCACTATAGTAATCACGTCTATTCTTAAATTCATTATGAAGATAATTAGTGATATTCATAATAGACATGATTTCAGGTATGAGTTCTTTGTAGTTATCACCACGATATTCACGCATACCATTAACAAGATCATAATAGTTAATCTTATTAATTCTAAAACCACTTCTATCACTAATAAAAGCAACAAGTGTACCAAAGAGATTAAGATTATCAACAAAGATACCACCTAAGTCTTGAGCAATCATAGCAAATTTGTTATGAAGAGTTTCATCAAGACGTATAGCAATAGCATCAGAATTATAATCTGTAGATTGAGTAAGAACTTGTGCAAACTTAGCAACAAGATCAGATTCATAAATAGTATTCAGAGCATCTGTAAGAGATTGCATATCTGATAACCATTTAGATTCATCTTTATATAAACTCTTAAGATTATCAAGGGCATTAATAGCATTACGACAATTTTCAGCAGTATTCAATCGAATTGAATTTCCACCTTCATCAATATTAATACTAACAGCAGCTGCAACTTTCTTAGCAGTTTCAATAATCTTAGTTTCAATACCAGTAAGTTTAGCGTCTGTAAAGTACTTATTCATTAGAGCTTTAATATAAGCATCAGAAGCGTACTTACTACCAACTTTAGTGTTTCTAAGCAACTTCGGAATCAGCACTAAGGCGTTTATCAAATCCGTGTCGAATAGTGCCAAATTTACCCCCTCTTGGCTCATTAGAGACGTTAAAAATTCAAGCATGGATTTAGTATCAATGCCCTCGATTTTGAAGTCTATAAGGGGCTGATTTGAAGCCGTTACAAACTCGATTGGCGTATCATCGGTATTAGTAGAACTTTCATCACTTACAAATTCAGTAGTAATACCATTAGCACTAGAAACAGTCTCTGTAATCTCAGTTTTAGGAGCAATAGTTTCATCAGTAGAACTCTGTTGAGCTTTGTAGCCCCCGGTAGGAGACAAGGACTGGTCAGGAGCGGAGCTTTGTGCCTGCCTAGCAATGAGAATATAATCATCATTAGGAGTTGCCATATTAGCAGGAGTAAGCACATAACGATTAAGTTGATTCTCAAAACCTTCAATAACAATACCAACATCTTTACGAGGATTCGGAGTATTAAGCACTCTATATTCAACACCACCAATAGATACATACAAAGCATATTTAGGATTCTTACGACCTAAGTTATCTTCTATAGTATTATTGATAATATCAAATTTAGTTTGCATACTCTTAGCTTCCTGCATAATTTTGTTAGTAAGAGTATTAATATCAGTCTTAGTAGTCTCACTTAAACCAAAGTGAACATCAGCTAAGAAACTAGGCAGAGGTCTACCACTTTGTTCAAGAACTTGAGCAGTATAACGACTAAGATGCCACAAATAACTATTAAGTTCAGCACTAAGATCACCGTTATTTACACTGGGCGCATATTCAACTTCTGTTTTAGTAACAGCATCAACCCAATTGAATCTACGACCGAAGAATATATTATCAAATATAGAGTATTTAGCAGCAATACGAGTAACAATCCATTTAAGATTTGTAGTCGTAAGTGTATCAAATGAATTATCTAAAGCTCTATTAGTAGCATCATTAAACTCTTTAATTTCTTCAAGAAGCATTGCATCTTTAGAAGTAAGAGATTTACTTTTACGTCTATTCTCAATAACGTTAGAAAGAGGTGAATCTGTAACTTGAGATTCAGACATAAGAGCATTATAGAGACTAGAAGCTTCATTGGATAAAGGTTTAATACCTTCAAATTCTCTATAAGATCTACCAAATGTACCGCTACCTATCGGTGCAGCATTTGAATCTTCTTCTGTTGCAAGCGCATCACGTTCTTCTTGTTGTCTCGCTTGACGTTCTTGTTCTGCTTTAAGTGCAGCTTCTCTACGAGCGTTAGCGGCTTTAGTGTCAGATTCTTGTCTTTGTAGTCTAGCAAGACGGGCATTATATGCAGCTTTTCTTGTGTCTGAATCAGAGAACTTTGATTCATCCGCTTGTAAAGCTTCAGAAGTTTGATACGTATTAAGTTCATCAGTTAGATCTTTATCAGTAGAGGCTTTGATTTCATCTTCATATAATTTGATTTGATCTTTAATATCTTCAAATCCATTACCATTACGATAATAATCAAGTTCAGCATTAATAGCAGTTCTTCTATTTTCATAGAATCGTTTAGCTTCTTCTGGATTAGTAAGATTAGATAAAAGAGTTCTAGCTTGTTGAGCAGCCTCTTTATCATCTTTATTTAAATTAAGAGCTTCAATGTTTTTAGTTGCTGTATCTCGAATATTACTAATATCACTAAGAGTTTTATTATAAGATTCGAGTTTACTATTAGCACCTTTAAGAGCTATTTTAAGACCTAGCAATTGCTCAGCAGTAGCATCTTTAGGAGCATTAGTGATTGCATTTTCAAGTTCACTTATTTGTTTCTTAAGACTAGCAATCATTTTATCGTAAACACTTAATGCAGCTTTAGCATCTTCAAGAGTTGCATTATTTTCAGCATAAGTATTTATATCAGCTTTCTTAGCTATACGAATATTATCGTCTGTATATTTAGAATCAACATAATTACTAAGATACTCTTTAGATTCAGCAGCACGCTTTTGATATTCAGCAGGATTAGCTGTAATAGCTTCGAGTTCTAGTTCATTAAGTCTTTTTTGAGCTTCAAGAGTAGCAATACGACGTTGATATTCATAGAGATTTTTGTCAGTAGTACCATTGACTGCATCGAAATGCTTATTATAAATATCTTCAACAGCTTCAATCTTATTAAGAGTCTGTTCAAAGTAATTAGCATTTGCTAGTAGAGATTCACCTTTATCAAGTGCAATTTGTTCTTCAGCACTAATAGCTTCACCTCTATCTCTTCTATCTTTAATAGATTGAATTTCTTTAAGAGAAGCACTCATATTTCTAAGCATCTCTTTATAGAACTCAAGTGAACCATCAAGACTATTAGCTGCAACTTGATTAAGAATAGCTTCTTGTTCTTTCAGTTTAGCACCAACTATATCACCTTCTGCAAGAGATTCAACAATACCGTCAAGACCTGAACGCATAGCTTCTGTAGCTCGTTCAATACCTTTAAGATATTCATGCTCCCTTTCAATACCACGTTTATTAATCTTAGTTTCAATAAATGGCATTATAGCTTGCATACCAGCACCACCTAAAAGACCTCCAATACCTTCAGTCCAAATATCAGGATCTTTAAGATAACTACTAACTCTCATGCTAAAATCAGTAAGAGCATCAGTATCAGAAAGCAAACCAAAATCTTTACGAGCTGCATGAGTACCTTCTTGCATCGCAATGCTCATAGTCATTTCGTCTGCCATTTCAGCAAGAGAACCTCCAGCGAAACCTCCAATAGCTCTAAGAATTTGACTTCTATCAGCATTAGGTATAGCATTTAATGTACGAACTATAGCAAATTTATCACCAGTTGCCATAGCTTTACGAATGTTATCTCTAGTAGCTTTAGTAAGAGTTTTAGCAGTACCTAAGATATTCATCCATTCAACTACGTCATAAGCTATATTAGACATAGATCTCCAATAACCTTTAGAAGCTGCATTATCTGCATATCTATCAGCAATACTTTCGATATTAGTATCATTTAAAGGAACTTCTTCTAATTCCGGAGCTTTAAGAATAGCATTACCATTTTCATCACGTTCAACATAGTTCTTATAATTATTAAGAAACCATTCACGTTCTTGTTCATAAGTACCATAAGCTTCACGAGATGAATCTAGAATACGTCCTATAACAGCAGAACCATAAATATCTGCTATTTTATTAGCTCTGTTTAGAGCTTTAGCTTTTTGTAGTTTTGTACCCAACTTAAATAAATCTTTAACATATTTAGATTTACTTCCTAGATTAACAGCACTTCTAAAAGCTTTACCTAATAATAACGAAGCTCCACGAGCTGGAAGCATTATACTAGCAGCACTACCTAGTATAGAGGGAACCATAGACGCCCAATAACCACCTCCACTCATACGATCTAACAAACTACCATGTTGAGCTTGTTCAGTCATATAAATAGGAAATGCTTCTCTAGTACTTTCA
This sequence comes from Megamonas sp., assembly GCF_986095205.1. Classification (NCBI taxonomy): domain Bacteria; kingdom Bacillati; phylum Bacillota; class Negativicutes; order Selenomonadales; family Selenomonadaceae; genus Megamonas; species Megamonas sp. The sequence goes on from NZ_CFQVBI010000039.1 coordinate 57,930, forward strand.
TTAATGGAATTACCTAGTCTTTCTAAAAAATTACGAGTATAAGCTTCATCACTATCTATGAGTTTAGAGGGAAGTGCAAGTATAGAACCTGCACTTTCAATTGTACCACCAATTATTTCTCCAACAGTTTGAACAAGAGAGTTACCAATACGATCCCAAGTAGATTGATTTCTAGCTCTAGCTTCAATATAAGCATTAACATTACCGGGAACTATATTTTGACTATTTCCAGAATGTTTTCTTAAATTGAGTAATAACTTATTATCTATACTATAAGCATTAGGATTAAAAGAAGATCTTTTATACTTATCTTTAGGAGCATAAGTAGATTTTCTTTGTATGCTTTCTAATTTATCAAAATCAATAGGCATAATATCAATAATTAAAATTAGCTGTAGACATATTAGCATTAAACTTAGTAAGATTATCTAATTGTTCTTTAGTTAATCTATAAGCATCTTTATAATCTAATATAGATGATATAACGCTTAATCTACGTTGTGTATTATTAATAAAGTCTTCAGAATTATCACTTATAAATTTATCTGTAAGCTCAAATGAATTTGTTGTACTATCATACGTATCAATTTGAGTAGTAAAATTATTATTTGAATCTTTACTAAATGTAATTCTAAAATTATTATGATATATAGTTTTATCTACATTTGTTATAGGATTTTTAACAAAAGCATTTAATAACGACTTAACATTATTATAATATCTTCCATTATATTCAACAATATTATATGCAGAAGCATCATTCATTTGAATAGCATTGGAAGGATCTGGACCAAAAATTAAACTTCCACCATGATGTGTAGACATAGCATCAAATATAAATTTTGTATCAGCATTAGGTCTATCAGCCATATCGAATGCAGAAGTCATACGCATAGCTAATTCAAATTCATCTATAGTATTCTGATCGGCATCATTATTCGCAACAATAGTGAGTTTCTGTCTAACATTATTAAAACCTTGAACATTCTTTATAAGATTAAGTGCTTTACGACCATCACTCAATTCCATAAGTTCATAAGTAATATCTGATTTAGAATATTTAGGATTCTTATCTGTACCTTTATCTTCAGTATATAAGAATTTCCTAAGAGATTCATTATTCAAATCTATAGGAACACCAACGGATTCAGCATCTAACTCTAAATCATCATCATCTAGCAATTGATTATCAATAATAGTAAATGCTTCAGGATGATTTTCAATTTTATAAGCTATATTATTTCTAACAGTACTTACAATACCTGTTTCTGTAGGTTTAGATATACCAATAACAATTCCAGGATTAGACTGAATCATATTAGTTTCATTACCATAGTTTTCAATCAGATTACCCATTAGAATAGAAGTTAATCCAGTACTAATATCCCCAAATGTTTTAGATATATTATCTGCAAACTCTTTTACATAAGGATTAGTTTTGCTACTATTTTTTATAAACTCTGTGGCTTTTTTAATACCTTCCTCTGGAGTATCTGAATTACTTAATATATAACTTATATCTTTTATATGAAGATATTCATTTATATTTTTCTGAGTTCTATCATTTGCATTAAATTTAACACCATCTCTAAGATTAACGCCTGTACCTTTAATAGGATTTCCATTTTCATCTAAGTCAGAAGTTTCTTCATTGATAACATTAGTTAAACTTCCAAAAATTCCAACACGATTAAATACATCATAATATTCTTTAATATTCTTTTGAAGTGCTAAGCTTAAATTTGCTCTATCTTCTTTATTTGTTGGAATACCACCTTTATAAGCATCATATTCAGAAAGAATGTTATTGATTATACTTTGAGATTCTTGAACTCTAAGGTTAAGAGCTTTTAATTTATCTTCATCTTCTTTAGTTATATCTTTTCCATTAGTAGACTTTTTAGCTAAATAGTTATTAAATCTTTCTAATTCAAATATATTTCTTGAATGTTGAGAAGTTTGATTAAGTAATCTTGCTTTACGATTTGCTTCTAGTTCAGAAGTCATACTAGGAAGATTAACTATTGTTCCAACTAAACCATCTCTTTCTCTAGTAAGTATTTTAGAAGTATCTTCAGACTTTTCTAGTTGCTTATTAAATAGACTTTCAAAGAATTTATTATCTACATCAAGTTTCTCTTTAGTATATCTCATAGGCAATAAATAAGTAGCCACATTAGATATTTCAGAATCTATATAATTAGCTTTATAAAAATTAGATAATCTAGCTTCATAATCAGATTCAGTTTCATTAGGATTTTGATTTAAAAAACTATAATTTCTATCTATTAATTCTTTTATATAAATACTATTAGGATTGTTTATAGCATTAAGCAATACAATCTTTTCATTACTATTAGCATTTTTATATTCAGGAGAATTTATTACTAAAGTTTTTAAAATATTAGAATCAGTAAAAGCTGTAGAATATATATTGTCTTTTACAGCATTACTAGGTGTAATACCTTTTTGTTCTAGAGCAAATAGATTTAATTCTGCTTCTTTTAATAAAGCATTTTTAAATTTACTATTGTTAGATACAATGGCTTTAGCAACATTTATTAATCTATCATCTCCTATACCTTCGATAGTTTTAGTAAAACTTTGAAATCCATGAAGAGTAGGATTAGATAAAGTTTTTAGAGTAGATTTAGTAATAGCATCAATTGTAGGATTATTCATTAAATCCATAGCTTGTTTACGGAATTGTTCACTATAAATAACTTTTTCATCAGATTTCATAGCTTTAAAGTATTCAAGCATTTCTTTACGTAAAGCTTCTCTATCATGACCTGAACCAAGAGCTGTACCAAAAGCACTAATAGATTGTTTACCATTACCTCCTAAACTACCTCCTGCATCATTAAACCGTTTAAGAATCATAGCTCTATTTAATGCTTTATATTCTTCTGAAGCGTCAGATTGTTCATTAGCTTGCATCATAGCATCAAATTGAGTTTTATTACCAAGAATAGTTTTAACTCCTTCATCAGTTAAAAATCTACGAGCACCATCGCTAACAGCTGTATCAGCAAAGAACCATCCTCCATCTTCATCAACTTTAGCTTTAATGTGTTCTTGAGTTTCATTAATTTTACCTGCAAGAGCTTCTTCATCTACACCTTGAATCGCATTATATTCAGACATCTTAATAGTCATTTCATTATATGCGTTTTCATTGCGAATAGCACGTTCTTGCAGATTATCAGCAGCAGCCGTTATAGCTGCGCCAGCTTCTCTAAATGACGTCAAGTCCAGAGGTCTAGCATCAGGTTGCTTGACATAAGTAAGATCAGCATATTTTAGTCTAACTGCCATATCATGTAAGTTATTATAAACAACAATACCCTCTACCGAATTAACGATAGAGGGTGTAGGATTTAAGTTAATATGTATAAAACGTATAGCATTATGCAAAATTATAATAGTAATCCGGCATAGTAACAGCATCAGGAACAATAGAACCTCTTCTGTTTAAACGTTTAGTACGAAGTGAACGTTTAGGAACAGTAGAACCTCCTTGAATCTTTTTAAGATCTTTGAGACTACTAATTCCAAACATTCGCATAAGAGTATTTTTAGGCATATTATCGAAAATATAATCCCTAGATTTATCATCTTTAAGAACACTAATAAGATTAGCAGTTTGTAAGTTCTCCATATCAAATTTAGATTGATAAGCAGTACCAATAGAGCGTCCTAAACTAGCAATTATATCGCCAATAGCAGCTCCTTGTTGACTTCTACGTTGAACAATCTCCATTTGATGATTAAACTTATTAGCTTCATTCTTAGCTCTAATTTGACTATTTCTAGCAGCAATTTCAGCGTTAGCCATACGAGAACGATTACGAAGCTCAACTTCTTTATTATGTTCATCTTGTTTAACTCTACTACGCATACGAGAACCTTGAGTTCTAGCAAGCAATATAGACTGACGAGCAACTTGAGAATTAGAACTGTTACTTGTAATATATTTTTCAAGACTACGAACAGTATTATTAATATCTCCAATTTCAGCGTCAGTGTTTATATCAGTTTCTAGTTCTACACGATCCATAAGAGGAGTCTCAGGAACTCGCATACTTTCCATACGATCAATTAAACCTTTATTAGTTATAAGCTGACTTATACCACCAATAAGATTACCACTAACCTCAGAAACAAATCCCGGACTTATAAAACCACCACCAGCATATTTGCGAGTTTTACCACCACAACGCAAACCTTGTTGAATAGTAGTTAAAGGATTTTGAATCTGAGTTTTATCGTTAGATGTAAAAATTACTTCTTGTTCCGTAGCATAACTTCCGCTATTATTCCGTTGAGTACCATAAGTAGAAATAGGAATATCAACAATTTGACCACCATCATAATACTTTCTAATTTTACCTCCACATTTCCGTTTAATACGACCACCACAACGTGCTTCAATAGGTTCAGCTTCCATACCAGATTCAGCTTTCATACTTTCTTGAAGATTATAGAGTTGTGCGAGTTCATTTTGAATTGCAGCAATTTGAGCATTAGTTCTTTGAAGATCGGCATTAGCTTTCTCAGCATTACGACCGTTAGTATTACGATCAATTGCATACGTACTACGGTCAGTTAAAGAAAGCATTCTACCAAGCATCATAGATTTAATCGGAAGAGAACTTTCAAGATAACCTTTATGTTTCATAAGAGGTTTAGCAAGATCAGCAAATGTAGTCCCATTATACTTTAAAGTATCAGAGAATACATAAGCATTATCTGCATCAGTCATAAGAGCTTCACCACCTTCTACTTCTGCATTAGGTCCATAAGGAACACCTCCTTGTTCATGAGAAGGACCATTAACTTCTGCGGTATTAGAAGATGTTTCTTCAATCATACCACCATCGGCATAACGTTTAGCTTTGCCACCACAACGTTTACGTTTAAGTCTTCCACCACAACGAGCGGCAATTCTACCAAAAGCAGAACTAGGATCAATATCACCAAATGGAGTGCCTTGAACAGTAGGTTGAACTAAGTCACTACCAAAGTTAGCATCGTCTTGATAACCGGTAACACCTGTGATATTAGAGTCACCATATATATCAAGAGCACCTTCTTGTTGAGCAGTATTGGATAATTTAAGTTCATCTTGAAGAATACGTTCATTACCCGCAACAATCTGACGTTGCCTATCAGCTTCTTCAGCAGCTTTCTTAGCTTTACGTTTCTTACGACGACCTCCAAACAGTCCAACAATACCACCAATAATAGCACCTGCTGCCATACCAATAGGACCTGCCCAAGCTCCAAGAGTTGTACCAGCTAACGCAGAAGATCCAGCGGCAGCCGCAGCAGTAACTCCAGCTCCAAGTCCACCACCAATAGTAGCACCGGTACTTAAACCAGACATTGTAGAAGCTCCTTGAATACCTTTCTCGGCTCCATAACTATGACCTTGAACATCCCCGAATCTATCTCTAAATGCAACTTCACCTCCACCAACGTATCTACGTCGACGAGGGTAAGCTTTAAGAGTTGAAATGTTTTTAATCATACCACCATTATTAAATTCAGATTTAAATAAGAAGTTAGCACGACTTCTAAGCGTTTTAGTTGTAGAATCATCAACAGTAAAACTCGGTTTTTGATTCTTCATAAAGTAAACAGAAGCATCTTCAGCCGACATAGCATTGACTTTATCTGTACTAAATTTACTATCTTTAGAAGGTAAATAAGTATCAAGATAATAATCAAATTGAGATTCTAAACTATCTTTACGTTTATTAGTTTTAAGATAAGATTGATAACTACCATAAGTATAATTAGGATCTTCAACCCAATTAGTTTTAGGTTTACCTTTATCTTTCTTATCATCCCACTTACGTAGATTCTCAAAACTAAATAAACCATGATTAACAATTCTATTATCACCTTTAGCAGTAGCTCTTTGAGTTTTATTAAATGAAAATAGATCATCAATCGAATCATTTAACGTCTCACCATAAACCATAGACATTAAACCAGTAGTAGCTGCATGATTAAGACCACGCTTCTTAGCATAATTGTAAAAATCACGCATACGTTTAATAACACCATCATCAGCTAGTTGTTTAGGTGTAAAGACTTTAGTATTATAACCTTTAGTACCAACACCAGTCTCTGCTATATACTTAACAACTTCACGAGCAGGTGCACCGACTTGATAAAGAGAATCAATCTTATGAATCTCAGGACGACCTATAAGACCTTTAGTATTACTCTCTTTATCAAGAGCTTGAATAGCTAAACCTAGAGATCTATTATTAATATCTTTACTTTGATGATACTTAGTAAAAATATCAATAAGAAGACGTCTAGCTTGAGCATCATCAGCGACCTTAGTACGTTTATATTTATTTGGCATACTAATAGTATTTGCAGAGTGTTGCTCCTTACCACAAGCTCTTTCCCTACCGGGGTCTGGAGATCGTTAAAGAGCAACACTAATTATAAACGAGTATCTTTATCAATCATAACTTCAATATTAGTAAGTCTTAAATCAAGTTGAGTAGCATCAGGATATTTAGTAATATCATCTACATAATCATCAGCTTCTTGACTAAAGAACTTATTCTCATATATCATAGTTATATAAGTCCAAGCATTATGGAACTTAGCAATATCATACCAAGGCTTTTGATATTTAGCTGAAAGTTCAATAAGAGTGTCAATAGCATCTTTATCCATAAAATTAATAAGATTAGGATTAGGATTCCATTGACCATGATCATTTTCAACGAAATCTTCAATACGATTCCAAAGATAACGACCAGCTTTATATTTAAGAGTTTCATTATCCCACCAAATAGGACTAACACTCATAGGCATAAGACCAGTACACTGAACATCGGTATGAAACATCAACCAATCAATAGTTTTATTATAGAGATAACGTATATTATCTTCATTATTCATAAGACCATTAATAAGCTGACTACGCCATTCAATATGCTTAAAGAGTTTACTTATAGTAGGTTCGGTAGCATAAATGAATTGAACAACACTAGGATGAATAATATCATCAAAGTAAATACCTTTATTCTTAGCATCAGTCTTAAAAAGAGAACCTTTAGTTATATAGAAGATTCCATGCCGGTTAATGTATGAATAATCTCCGATATACGAGTGAAAAGACGTCCATAAGTTAGTCTTTAATGAGTAGGAGATAGAATAAGACTTATACAAGTCAATAGCACCATTTTTATCTATAATCTTATTAGTGAATATAAATCTTTGGTGCATTTCATCGTATGTAAAGAAACATCCACTATGCGACAATGGATTAGTAGCATTAGCATAAATATGCTCTTTAAACCACTCTTTGAAGCCTAAATCGGATAACTCACTTACGCTTTGATCGTTCTTAACAAGATAAATTTCACCTTTTTCGACATCACAAACAAGATAACCACGATGCGTAATAATAGCACTAAAACGATTGTTACAACCAATTTTACCAGTAGTGCTATAAATAATTTCTTTAGGTTCACGTTGAAACAAATCAGAAGTACCTACATAAGTTGTATTTTCATCATTGTTACCTAGAGTATCTTTAATGGCGGCTACAAGTAATGTGTATTGTTGTTGAATATATAAAGCAATATCATCAGATAGAACATTCTCGATAGCACCTTTTTGAATTGAAACATCTTTATAAGCATCAGCTTTATATCGACGCCAACCAATATCAGTAGATTCACTAGGATTAACATCTGAACGTATAATGCGAGAAGGAAAGGTTTTAATATCGTCAATCTTTTTAATAATAATTGCATCTTTAAAACCATCCCAATTCATAGAAGTCTCATAACACTTACCATCCTCGGTATTCCAAAAGTTATCAATAGGATAACTAACATGACCTAAGTTATCAGCTTCTTGATAATAATTATTCTTAGGAGCCCAACGAATAGCTTTCTCAATATCATTCTCGGCAGTATTAGAAATATTACGTTCGAATATCTTATAAGCACTATTATTAACTCCAAGCCCATCATGACGACATTGAAGATTCATACGACTAAATATGAAATAACTAATGATAATTCTATGACAATTAGCGATAGTAGCACCAGCTCCTTCATGTTGGAAACCAGCCGCAGGAGCAACACAACGTTGAGTTATAAATGCAACAAAAGTATCACCTTTGAGATATTGAGCTTTTGTAGTAGCAGTATATGTTACAGGATGATATTCAACTCTAACAATAGGAGATATACAAGAAAGATTCTGAGCATAAACATCAATAGTTTTGAATATATCATCTGCATTACGATCATGATAATAACAATCTATAATAGCACGATTATTTTCAATGATAGAATACCATTGAAATCTTGCAATAGTTCTATCATCCCCATGACTATTTGGATTATCATCACCTTTCCATTCACCAGCAGCAGAATAATCTTTACATATTTTGTTATATTCAAATCCGGGATCTAGTAAGTCACCATTTTCATAAGTAATAGTAACACGTTGATAACTTTTATTATTCCATTCATTTGGATAATATTTACTATCAAACATAGCGTTATCATCGAGACCATCATTTTTACTAAATTTATAACTAGAATCAGCAGCTATATTTGAAACGGCTGAATTATTATTAGCAATAAATTCAGGTTTAATAGTAGGTCCATTAAGTCTACCATTAACAATAAGTGAATCAGAAAGAAGAACAGATTGAATCAAATCACCGCCTTCATCCCATAAATCAGAACCATCTCCTTTTTCATTTTTAGTATCATTCTTCTGACGATTAAAACAATGCCTCCAAGTCATACGTTCATAAGCACTACGAACACTATAAGCTTTAACTTGTGGCATAGTCTTCTTTTCAATCAGATATTCAAGAGGATATAATCTATATCTATCACGAGAAGCAAAAGCTCCTTTATAGTTATTACCAACTACATTAGAATAAGCTAAATCTCGAACGACAAGTGACTGACAACACCAATTACTATTAGAGCTATTAGGTTGAGCCATGTAAACAACCCAAGATTTGATTTGTTTACGAGCAACAACTCCGACTTTTTCAAGACCATCGGCAGTTTCAATTTTAGTAGTATCTTTAAAGAGTTTAGAAAAGAAATCAGTAGGATCTAATTTAAATCTAAACATACGATGTTTAACAGCGCCGTCACTACCGGTCATATTGAAGTTAGAAGTCTTAAAGTAATAACTACTCTTTTGAGTATTATAAATAGGATAAATATTAATAAGTTTACCTTTATAATCAATAAGACCTAAATATAAGAAGTAATATTCATTATCTTTGATACAAGTATCATTAGAAAGATCTTTCTTTTCAAAGTCACCTTTATCACCAACAGATTTGAATAATTCTTCTTTAATTTTAATATTACCAGTACCATTAAGACCATTAGCAGTACATAGATTTTTATCTTTGATATGCTTGTCAAGACCGGTAATATCATTCATACTAACATTAGCTCGAATAAGCTGTGAATTAAAATTAGTATGAGCTTGATCTTTAATATATGAAATATTACCAATTACAATATCATTAAGAGTAACTGTATTTAAACTATTAATACCACTGATATAAACCGTTGTACTATTTTTACCTTTAATATCAATATTCTCATACTCATAAGCTTTCTCTTCATCTTCGCCTTTATAGATAATACCAAGTTTACATTCATCAAACTGAGAATCTATATTAGTAATATCAATTTGAAACTTACGAGAAGTAAGCTGACCAGCTTTAATACTTTCATTGTATTTAGGTGCAGCAAAGTATGTAGGAGATAACAGAGAATAATCAGTATAATCTCCGGTTTTAAGTTTATATGCAACAGCAAATTGATATGAGCCTGCAAGTAAACCACCACCATCAATAGACTGAACTGTTAATGTAGGATATTCAACATCAGGTATAAGATTCAATAGTTTCTCTTTAGTTAAATCAGTACCTAAGCTGTAAATAGTCGTAGTATTATCAGAATAATCTTTTGCAAGACCATAGTCATCCCAAAAGGTATTAAGATTCATCAAACGAGTTTCATTAGCAGCAGTCGAATTACCTTCTGTAAAAGTAATAATCAGATGATTATTTTTATTATAAGAATAAGCCCCTGTAATAGGACGATCTTCACTAAAGTTTAAAACTGTACTATTACCAACTAGAGGAGCTTTATAAATAACATCTGAATACTTTATATCACCTTCAATAGTTTCATCACTATGCCATATAATGTAGTCTCCGTCAGGTATACTAGGATTAACACCGTTTCTATTAACAAAAAAAAGCACCACTCCAACGGGAATCGGAATGGTGCCAATACACTGACCATAATCAGAATAATTATGATGTTTCTCAAATCCATTTTCATTGATAAGAGTCTCACCATCCTCGTTATATAGAACATTAAGTGCATAAGACTTAGTATCACTATTGACTAATGACGGATTCGCGTTAGGGTAAAGACCTGCGTTTACTTTCATAGCCGTTCACATAATGATTTTTCATATTTAAGAAGTTTAATAACGACCTACTACAATCATCACGTTTATCTTTAGTAAGCCTATTACAAGCATTGCGAACTTTAATTTTAGCATTATCGTAAGCAAGTGCCGGATTAGTATAAGGATTACTATCTCTAAGATTTAAAACAGGATGCCTGTAATTACGTTGAAGAATACGCATCATAACAAAGTTCTTTAGAACATCAATAAGAACATCATTATTAGGTATAAGAGGAACATTGATTTTAAGAATCTCGTCAAGTGTCATTGGCAACCCGTGAAATAAGATGCCCAGCGTGCCTTTTCTGACATTCAAATGCAAATACGACCCATTAATCGAATATGTATATAAACTGCCGGATATCGTCCGTATGAAGTCAAAAACGACATTCTCTGTAAGGTTTACCCCTATCGGAAATGAAACGGCGAGCGGTATATAATTTCCATTATCATGCTCAAATGGAGCAGGATTAGTAGTAAAATCCGCACGTTTACCATTAATTGTAATAAGACGTATATTCTCACAACCCTCTGGAATCTCACAACGATACTCATCAAAATCGATAATTTTACCAACATTAATAAGATGCTGTTGAATATTTAAATCAGCAAGAGCTTCACATATCCAAGTAGGAATACGAGTCATAAAGTCCATAGAATGAACATCATAATCTTCTATAATCCTATGAATAACAACACTAGAACTAATCAAGTTTTGGTCTAATGTATTCATCTACTTCATTGTTTTTAATACGTTCTCTTTTGCTTTTAGTAGGCGGATATCTATCCATAATAGTTTTATCATGTTCAATCATGTATTTGAGTTTAGCATCAAATGCAAGATTATCCGCTTTAATAACTTCTTCTATAGATTTATGCCTAAGCACCTTATCGCTAGTCATAATGTTTACATGACAATGATTAGGTTTAAATTTATAGAATATTTGATTAGGTACAACATCAACACCCATATTATGACGTATCCATTTACAAAACCAATAATACGGATTATCAGATTTAACGTGCCAATTCTTACCATAAGGATTAAGAAAACTCTTAACTTCGATACCAGCAGCAATCATCTCATCTCTAAGACGAAACGAAGCAGCCCAATCAACAGATTCTCTAGCAACAGCACGTTGAACTTGAAACTTACCAATGTAAGTACCTAAAGAAACACTATCACCACGAATAAGATTCTCAATTAGAGACTTATTAAGACCTCTTTGTATTTGATTAAATATCGGATAAGGAATACGACACATCCAATCGTAATATCTAATAATAGCAAGAAGTTTAGGAATACGAATAGTAGATAGATAAACAAAACGATTGAACGTAATACGAAGAGATACCGCTTTAGCTTCGTCACTCCAATTAAGTTTACGTAAGAGCTTAACACCTTTAACTCGTTTACCTAAAATAAGATCATCAATAATCTCTTTAGTTATTCCATTCGATTCAAGAAGATTCAGATTAGCATAACAGATATTAGCTAGATTATTACGTCTAACATAAATGTTATGAAGATCAGTACTTAATTTCTCGATAGTGTTATAACATTGTTCGAGATAGTCGTGGTAATAGTGCATGGATTCCATATAGTTTATTCTACTTTATTATGGATTAAACGTTGAGTACCATTAGGATCATTAGAAGCATAAGTTGCATCACTAATAATCTTAACTTCGTGTTCTGTAGGCTTAATACCAAATTCAGTTCTAAGAACCTCATAAGTTATACGTTCTATCATATCAGCAGGAAGTGGAAGTTCAATATCTTGACTATCATCTTCCATATACATAGTGATAACTTCAGCAGGATTTTCAGCTACATACACGATTGTTACAAACTTATAATTTTTAGCATCAATCTCAAAGTTTTTGAGAGTATTTTTGATAATAATTTTAAGTTTACCATTAACGATTTGATACACTCCCCAAACCCCAGTAGGGGAATAGACTGTGGTAAGGAGCGGAACTACGCTATTATTAGCATACTTATATGTAATAAGACTCCCATCATCATGTTGAGTATAAACATGAAGAAAAGGTGCATCATTAGGCATACGTAAAGGTGTAGGAACTCGATGCTCAGTAGTAAGAACCATATCTTTAGCACCAATTCCCGCATATGTGTTTTCTATATCGGTAAGCGGAACGCAGATAAGAGGAACATTAAAGCTAACTTTAAGCACCTCATCTACACCATTGCGCTCAATACTCTGACGAATAAAAGTAGCAAAGAGTGCCTTACAAGCATCTTTAGCTCTCTCTTGAATGCTATGATCACCGGGCTTACCTAATATATTAGAAATCTTACTTCCTAATTGATTAAGTGTTGCCATAATAATACATTAAACAATTCGCCAAGATTTATTAGTAGTAATACCAAGCTTCTTAGTTTCACCTCTAGGGATAAATTTAAGAAGATTAGTAGATAATTCAAGTTCAGGAGTATCAGAACCACCTATAATCATAATAGGACGATTCTTAACGGGAACAACCCCGTGCCACGGACCAGCATTAGTATACCGGTTAGTAACTCTAATAACGTTCTTTTGATTTTTGAAACCTCTACCACACCTTGATGGCAGACTAGTTCTTGCGTAAATAACAGTCATGGTATTTTAGTTTTTAATGGTATCTTCTGTCGCATCTATAACCATAGTCATATTGCGAGAAATACGATTGTGATTTTTCCAGAATGTTTGCATCATTTCAGCGTCAGGTTCAAAGTCAAGCTCGAACTCAGCACTAAGAAAGCCAATAGGCATATCAGTTTTCAAGTCACGAATAAGAATGCTAATAGCAGTATTACATCCACGTGAACGAAGATCTCCAACATACATATTAGAATGATACCTTGTCAAAGCACTCATACGGAAAATGTACTTACTATCTCTGTATAAGCGTAGAATAGTATAAGGCATAATAGAAGTAAGAACATTCTTATAACGATTCTTATAAGGATCTGTAATACTAATATCGTAATCTTCTGCGATAACAGTAAACTTATCCATATTAATACCATTACAGAACTTACCACCATTATGAAAGTATGCAATGTAAACACCTTTAGCATTAAGAGATTCTCTAATGTTTGAGGTTATTTTATCGAGTTGCATCCAACATTCTGCTTTAGATGTAAGAAGATTAGTAACAACCTTACGTCTCTTCTTAGCAATCCATTCTTTTACGAAGACAACACCAATAGATGAAACAATAACACCAATCAAGTTCAATATAGCAATAAAAATACCACTCATTACACAACGTGTTTTATAATTCATACTTGCGTGTTTGAATAAGTTGCTATAAACAAAAAAATCCGACTACCAGCGGAACCAGTAGTCGGATTAGGAATAATCAAAATTGCCTTGATATAAATAACACCTGCGACCAAAACTAATTAGATGAATCTCTGCCAAGGCACTTCATCGTCTTGAGCTTTAATATCAGCTAACCATCTTTGGAAAGCAATACCTTCGTAACCGTCGGGATCACTAATGTAAAGATAAGCATACATAGCACATTCATGATGTTCGGTAAACAAACGACCATAGAAATCTGCGTAAGCCATATTCATTACATACATAACATCATACCAGTTAGCATTATGGAGATCATTCATCTTGTATTTGTGCCAAATAGATTTGACTTCATCAAGACTATAATGGTGAGTAGTACCATTACGATTCTCCATACGTTCAACAGCCCATTCACATAGGTCTTTAGTAAAATGTTTTCCGTAGAGTTCTTTATACTTTCGACAATCCCTCTTTCTTACATCTTCACTTTCGTGTGGCATATCACTATGCTCATGCGGGTCTTTCATCATGACTTACATTATTTTTAAGAGAGTTATCAATTTCACGTTTAAGATTTTGAAAAGCAGTAGCTTCGAACTCAAAACCAAATAGATTCACAGAACCTTTAGCAGTAGCTTTAGAAATAGCTGCATCAAGATAGCTATTAACTACTTTAGGAATCTGCTCATCAGGTATGAACTTAGATAACTTAGCCAACCGAGGCTTAATAATATAATCAAGTGTAGGCTCTATAATAAAATCTAATTCATTCAGAAGATTATAAGTAGAAAGGTCTAAACCAAAAACACTACCCATAAACTTTCCGATACCAGAAGTAACAGGAATCTTAATCCCACCCCCAATAGTTTTAACGATTGGTGTTAGCCATTTACCAACAGCTACTGCAACAAGTTCTGCGTTAGTCATACCACTTCAAGATTAAGCGTTTACTGTAGAAGTGGTAGGAGCGTTAGGATCAGGTACAGCCGGACCAGCAGTACGAGCCGCTAACTCAACAACCGGACAAATCTCCGCAGCATTGATCTTTTTGATGTACTTAACGAAATTGCAATTTGCATAATCGAAAATACGTTCATCAGCAGATTCTCTACGTTCAGCTTCAAGAGCGATAGCAGCTTTGAAATCGTGACGAACATCACTGAACTCACGAGCGACTTCTTTCTTGAAGTTTTCAATATCCTGTTTGTTAAGTGCAGATTCCTTATCCAAACGAGCAAGAGTTTCAAATATAATCTTGTCGTTAGCTTGACGAGTTTCACGTTCTTCTTTGATTAAAGCTAAAGCTTCTTTAAACGTGTTTATACCTACATTATCGGCATAACGTTCAGATTTCTCTTTAGCAAGTTCAGCCATAAGACCAGAAACTAATTGAGTTTCAGCAACAGCAGTAGCTCCAGCAGCAACCGAACCATTACCGTTACCTAACCAATTTCTCAATCCAAGTCCTGCAAAAGCAGCAAGACCTAAAGAACCTGCAACAGTGTTGTAATTAATTTGTCCTTTCGGAACTTTAACACCAGTTTCGTTTTCAGTATTCATAGCATTAATTTGTTTTAATGCACCTCGACATTGAGATGCACAACAAATATATTACTATTAGTACTGATAACAATGAAATGATTTATAACATGAACATTAATACTCAACAGTTGAACATTATATTCAACGTTTCTTCTTAGCGATAGCTTCGTCAATCTTTGCATTAATAGAGGGAACACTAATGTAATTCATAAAAGTTACATAACCAATATGATATACGTCAGCAATTTTGTTCTTTCAAATCCAACGATAACTTCTATCATCATTGATATAAGTTTTAGCAATCTCTTGAATATCTCTAATTAATAAGAGCTTATTCAAATTAGTATAAGTCACAGGTGTCATACCTAAAGGAATTTAAATCATTAATAGAACGTTTAGTAGATGATTTAAGCGAGCAATGATTTTCCTTGATATGACAAAAGGGAGTACTACGCAATTTAGCAATAGCCCTCCTTTAGTCCGCGATTATACGCTTTTAGAATCAGCAAAACGCTGAGTAATACGTTTAAATATAGATTTAAGAATCAAATCATATCCAAACGTAGAAATAAGAAACGAAAGCAATACTGTTTCAAGTGAAGCATCTAATTTAAATATATAAAGAATTGCAGTAAGAATACCAACAATTAAAGTGATAATACTTTTAGCTTTTCTCGAAACTTTAGCTTTAGAAATGTTTTGAATAGTTTGTATAATACCATAAGTGGTTAAACATACAATTGCGATATATATAATACTAATAGATTGAATTAGTTGTAATAATAATGTATCTTCCATTATATAGCTGCATTAACATAGTATATTATAAAATCTTCTGCGGATGGACCACTTACTTGAATAATAACTTTATCCCCATCAGGAATTTTTGGATAACCGTTAGCTAACTTAAATATTAATTGAGTAGGATCGGTTTGATTAATTTCACAGGTAATTTGTGTAGGTAAAGGTTTACCACTAGCCATACTTAATTTTTTAGGTGTAAGATTTTTACTAAAAATCATTCTAAATACAACTGGTCCTGTACTTAATCCTGGATAATCCATATCAATAGTAATGCCAAAAGTTTCAGTCATAGTAATTCTATAATCATTTTCGGCATTAAGTTCTTGAACTTGTCCAGTACTTTTAACACTACAAGGGGGTTTTGTAGTACTCATGATAGCAACCTCTTTTAAATAGAAACCACCAGTTTGAGAAACATCTATAGATTTAGTAATCCTTCCTCCTGTAACTTCAACTACACCAGATCTATTATCTATATTTGTATTTTCAGCAGCAGTAACTTGAATACTACCGTTATTTTGTCCACTTGTCGGACTAACTGAAATTCAACTAGGTTTAGCCATAATAATTACGTTTAATGATTAACTAGTTTATACAAGAAAAGGTCTAGTAGATACCTTAGTACCCACTAGACCCACAGCATTCAAATGAAAGTCAGATTAGGAAATCGTCCAAACGGTATTGGTAGTAATCGTAATCTGTTTAGTTTCTCCCGCAGCAGCAAAAGTCAATGAAGTCGGAGATACAGACAGAGTAGCATCACCGGCAGCTTGAGTTACAGTATATTTCTGACCATTTACGGTAATATTACCGGTACGAGTGTTAACCGTCGGGTTAGCAGCAGCGGTAAACGTAATTTCGAAAGCGTAAACGTCATCTGCTCCCGGATCACCTTCGATCTCAGCACCAGAGTTGTATTCTTTTTCATTTACCATCAATTTACCGGCAGTTAACCATTTAGAAGCGTCAGAATCAACAGCAAACGTAATAGAAGCTAAGTTGGAGTTACCAGTGAACTTCTTAGCTTCACCCGTTTTAACGAAAGCCAACGATTGAGTAGTAACATCCAAAATCGTAGAACCTTCCTGCTGCAAAGTAACGTCTTCGGTCAAATCTTCAACAGCAACGGTAATCAAACCGGAACGTCCGTTACGACCTTTATAAACCGGAGCAGTAACATCTACTTGAGAATTACTAGTTCCCTCAACAGCACTCAAAGTGATCCAACTCGGTTTAGCTTTCAAAGCATATCCGGCACGCATAACAGGTGCACCAACTCCATCAACTAAACCACCAATTTCAACAGCAGTTGCTCTTTCATTCAAAGCAGAATCTCCAATCATAATGATAAAAATTTAATTATTCGTAAAAAAGTTTGAAGTTCCGCACGCCCCACAAGCTATTCCCCTACTGGGGTCTGCAAAGCGTAGCGGAACATTTAAAAGTTTAAGAAACAGTCCAATTAACATTAGAAGTTACTTTGACAGTTTGTGTACCACCAGCAGCTTCAAACGTTAGACTAGTTTTATCAAGATTCAAATAAGGATCTTGTTCAAACGTTGCAGTGTAAGTAGCATTTCCAGTAACAGTAACAGTTCTGCTAGCATTCGTATTACCATCACTCCATTTAACAAAGTGATAACCGGCAGACGGTGTAGCCTTTAATGTAGCAGTTGCACCATAATTGTAAGTACCACTTCCACTAACAGTACCACCTGTACCCGCAGTTACAGTCAGTGTATAACTGTTAATTTGCCAGATAGCATAGTAAGTAACATTACCAGTAACTTTGGTAGTTGTGCTTACATTAACAGAACCACTAGCTGACGTAGACCATCCCTTAAAAGTATATCCAGTTCTTGTAGCAGTAGGAAGAGTTCCTAAAGCGTCATTGTAATGGAATGAACTACTAGACTTGCTAGGAGTACCACCATTACCATTCCAAGTAACCGTATAATTCTTATAAGTTGCAGTCCATCTAGCGTACCAAGTCTTATTAGAAGTAACCTTAGTTGTCGTAGTTAATTGAGTACCACCGCTAGTAGCAGAAGTATCGAACCAACCTGCGAACGCATACGTATAAGTATTATCCGCAGCTCTTGAACAAGTAGGTAACGTTCCAATAGCTTCACCATAATTTTTACTTATAGATGAAGAAGAAGGAGTACTACCACCATTAGCGTTAAATGTAAAGGTGTACCTATTAACAGCTCTGGTCACATAAGCATAATAAGTAGCAGCACCTGTTACACTCGGCGTTTCTAAAGTTAATGAAGAACCAACTTTAGTTCCACCACCATTAGCAGCAGTATACCAGCCTTGGAAAGTATAAGTGTACTGAGCATCATTTGCAGGCATAGTCAAAGTACAAGAGCCTTTCGACCCATAAGCAACAGATTGACTAGTCCTATTCAAAGATCCGTATGTTGTTTGATAATTTATCGTATAACTCCGTCTAGTCGCAGTCCAATGTGCATATATCGTAGTATTACCTGCACCCATTGTCGTATTAGCAGTAACTTGCGTTCCACCACTTGCAGAAGTGTACCAACCAGCAAATGCGTAAGTGTATTCAGCATCAGAAGACTTCGTAGGCGTCGGCAAAGTGCCATAAGCACTTCCATATTGAACGCTCTTAGAAGCAGGACTTACTGCATTACCACCATTAACATTGTAAGTTAAAGTATAACTATTAATAGACCATTGAGCATAATAGGTAACAGTACCAGTAACTTTGGTAGTAGATGAAATCTTCGTACCACCACTAGATGCTGTGTACCAACCAAGGAATGTATAACCTGTTCTAGAACAAGTCGGAAGAGTACCTAATTCTGAACCATACGTTTTAGTAATAGTTGATGGACTAGGAGTACCACCACCGTTACCATTAAATGTTGCAGTGTAACTTCTAAGAGTAGCAGTCCACTGAGCATAATAAGTAACGTTTCCTGTTACAGTAGTAGATGCAGATATTTGAGTACCACCCGTTGCAGCTGTAAACCAACCCTTAAATGTATAAGTGTATTGAGCATCAGCAGCTCTTGTCGGAGTAGGTAATGTGCCTAAAGTAGAACCATGAGTCTTAGTAGTAGACGTAGGATCTACAGTTCCACCATTAGGATTCCAAGTTACAGTATATGACTTGAGAACAAATACCGGAGTAATATGAGTATTGGCAGTAATCCTAGAAACTGTCATAGGATTAATAGTAGAACCATTAGACCACTTACTAAAATTATAGCCAGTACTTGGAGTAGCTGTCCAAATAGCAGAACCACCGTATTCTACACTAGACTTATTAACGCTTGCTGTACCACCAGTTGAATTAGCAGTAGTAGTTGTGAAAGTCTTAATTGTAAACTTAGCAGTTAAGCTGATATTGGCAGTAACAGCAAATGTATATGAAGCATTGCTAGATACTTTAGTTGTTCCATTGTACCAACCAGTAAAATTATAAGCAGGCTTAGGAGTTGCAACTACAGTAGCATTAGCACCGTGTTCTACAGTTTGACCAGCAGGACTTACAGTACCTTTGTTTATATCCTCAGAAGTTGCATTAACAGTGTAGCTCTTAATCTTATATTTAGCAATAAGAGTTCTATTAGCAGTTAAAGTAACAGCGAAAGAAAGGCTTGTAGAAACAAGATTAGAGCCTTCATACCAACCAACAAAATCATACCCAGTAGGAGCGGCTTTAGCAGTCAATGTGACTTGTGTATCACGATAATAAGTTCCTTCTTTAACTCCACCTGTAGCGGATGAACCAATAGAACAATCACCAACATTTGTAATAGTAGTTCCTGAACTATTAGTAGTTAAAGCTGAAATCTTAATAGTAAACTTATCAGCTTCTACTTGAGTACAATTAATAGTTTTCGTAATACCGCTGACTGAAACAGTAACAATAGTTGTTCTGCTCGCACCGGCATTCTTACTCGCAGTTAAACCAACCGTTTTATTACCCGTACCACTCTTAGCGGTAGGGGTAAGCCAAGAAGCAATAGCCATCTTAGTACCCTCCCCCCCCCTAATTATGAAACCGTCCATTCGACGTTAGAAGTAACATTAACAGTTTGAGTTCCACCAGCAGCCTCGAAAGTAAGAGAAGTCTTATCTAATTCGAGATATGGATCTTGAGTAAACTTAGCAATATAAGTCTTATCAGCATCAACAGTAACACTTAGAGTTACATCGTCAGAAACCTTAACTCCATCTTTCCACCAACCACCAAAGCTATAACCTTCAGCAGCTGTAGCATGAATAGTAGCAACAGTACCATCCTCAAATTCAGCAGTTTCAACTCCTAAATTAGATTCTTTATTGATACCAACACCACCTTGAGCTACACCTTCATCTTCGGTTTTAACTGTAAGTGTATAATGTGTGGGTTCAGGAATAAGATCACATTCAATAGTAACCTTAATGTTTTTCTCAACCACAAAGCTATACTGATTGTTACTGTTAAGAGTGATTTTAACACCATCAACAAGCACTTTATTCAAAGTATAACCCGGACTTACATTAACTTTAATCGTACAAGTATCACCATCATCATAAGTACCAGCACCTTCCATTGTAGCACTTCCATTAGGAATAGCTTCATAGGTAACTTGGAATTTATCAGGAGCATCAACTTCAAAACGAGCTTCAATAGATTTAGAGTCATTCATGACAATATCACGTGAAGTAGTCGAGGGTGCACTCGAATCAATCCATTCCTTAAAATGATAGCCGCTATCTGCTAATGCTTCTACAGAAACGGTAGTTCCGTCAACAATATTAGAGTAAGTCTTTGTGCCACTATAATAGTCGCTCCAACGTCCATTGATCTTTGCACGACATTTACCACCCGTTCCAGCAGTAAGAGTTAGCGTTCGCATGATCACTTGGTCGAACGTAGCAATATGCGTTGCATTCGTTCCGGTTTTAGCAGTGAATGTTGCAGGATTATCTGAAACCTTTGCACCACTTGTATTCCACTCTCTGAACTTGTAATTGCCAACCGCACGAGCTTCAACTGAATAAATCGAACCTACAGCAGTTTTAAACGTGTGTTCAGAAGTAGACCAACTAGACCAAGAACCATCACCTATACGATAACGAGTTTCATTAGTTCCGTCAGAACCTACCGTAATAGTAACTTCTTCCGGTGGAATCTCTACGAACGTACAAGAGAAATCTACATTCTCAGTGATAACCTTTGAATAAGGATTAGAGTTAGAAGTAGTTCCACCAATATTCCATTGTTCAAAAGAATAACCGCTATAAGGAACACCTAATACCTCAATTGTCTCACCGTCAGTAACACTAATGTTAGAATGCGAAGATGCAGCTTCTGAATATTCACCAGAGCCAATCTTATATTTACATTTACCATTAGAACCAGCAGTGATATTAACAATATGAGTTTCAGGTGGAATGTAAGTTTCCTTAAAATAAGCAGTATAAACTTTGCGATGCAGACCTTCTTCAACAATGATATTATTTTCATTATTAGGAAGATTAGCACCAGTAGGAGTTACCCACTTTTCAAATTCATAACCGCTATTAGCTTTACCAGCGATAGTGACAATAGTCTTTTCCGGAGCAGTGACTTCGTGTCTTTCTGTCCATTGAGACCAAGCATCATTAATATCTTTATATCGAACTAAACCATTCGCATTTGCCACGATACTAAACGTGAAATAACGAATAGCTTCTTTAAAGTTTACTGTAATCGTAAGATCTTGCGTAACAACGATGCTATATGTACCATTACCATTATCTACAAGATTACCACCAGAAGCAGTAACTGTATCAACTGCCCAACCCTCAACAGGACTAGGAACAATTATTGCAGTTTGACCGGATTTATAAGTACCGCCACCGCTAACTGAACCTTTATCAGCAGGATTAGTTATAATAGTTACATTGTACTCCTCAATAACAGGAGCATCAAGCTCGAAGTGTGCAATATAAGTTTCATCTTTCTCAACAACAAGATCATATTGAAGATTAGTAGAAACAATACGATTTAAACTATCAGTCCAATGAGTAAAATGATACCCTTGAATTGCCGCAGCTGTTATAGAATGCCTTGTACCTTTTGGGAATGTTCCGGCACCAACTACATATCCTGCATTAGCCGGATCAGCATTGACATTAATATAGAATTGTTCAATAGGAGCTTCATCCTTTTCAAATACACCTATCAAATCCATATCTTTCTTAATAGTAAAAGACCAATTAGGACTAATAGACATAATCTCATTAGTATGAAACTCTTTCCAACCTTTAAAGTGATAACCTTGAACAGGTTTAGCATAAAGTTCAACACGACTACCAGCTTCAAATTGGAAACGGAAGCCATCTGAGTTTTCATCAGGAACAATAGCAGAACCACTACATCCAACAATACCACCCTCTTCAGGAGAAGGAACTAAAGTAACTCTATAGTAATCACGTTCGATATGACCAGACTGCATAAAATCTTGAAGATCTTTGATGTAAGTCCAAGCACGAATATATGTATCTTGACAACCACAAGTATTATTTCTAATACCACGACTAGGATGCACATAATTAGCTTTAAGACCAATGCAAACAAGAGTGTCATCAGTCAAAGACTCACTACCAACAATTAACTCTCTATCAATAGCAATAATATTACCATCAGTAGTTAGATTAATTTCGCAGCCTTTTTCATCATACATATAGTAACAACCATCAGTACGATGATAGAAGAATCGAACGTTATGCTCACGCTTAGGAAATGTACCAAGAGGAAGAACTTGTTTTAACTTGACAATTTTAATATTACATTCCATAGCATTAAGTTTAAACAAATATAACTACGCAGAACCGTTAAGCACTGCGTAGTTTTCCAAGCAACTTTAGTCAGTTGCAGTATTCAGAGAAATGGCATTATCACCGGAACCTTTAGCTAAAGTCTTAATAGCTTCAAGTTTATTTACAACAGCATCGATCACAGCTTCCGTACCAACAACGATTTGGAATTTGCGAGGACTATTGTTATCAGCGGCAATCTCAGGGAATTGATTAAACTCAGCCGTAGAAATAACAAGATAAGCGACTTTATCAAAGCCAACTTTCGGGTCACCAATACCCCAAGCTTTCTGCCACTCATCATGAGGATTCCAACCCATGTTAATCAGAGAATAACGAAGGTCTTCATCACTAAGAGCAACATCAGCCAAGAAACCGGATAACTTCGTATGTTTAACGGTAATAGTACCATTGGCTTTTTGATCGGCAAGAATACCGAATACGTTCATCGTCAATTTAGTAGGCTTTTTAGCAACAACGGTTATCTGAACAGCACTATCAGCTTTCTCGATAGTAATATCAAATAACTCTTTGTTATAAGCAGTAAGACTAAGGTTCTTCTTAATCTTCTCTACCAACCGATCAACGGTATCAGTAGCATGAATCCGAACAGGTATTTGAACAATCTGAGGATTAGGATTAACCGTCAGACCATGGCGATACTCCTCAGAAGAACAAATTTCAATAGCACCACAAAACTCAGCATCTGCATTATATACAATACCTTCAGCAGGCTTAAGTGCCGGATTCGTAAGACCTTTAAGAATAATAGTTTCTTTCTGATCTGTTTCCGTATATTTACGAACGTTATAAGTGAAGTTAAAAGGATTAATATCCACTCCACGTTGATTCATAAATCCACCGTCCTTAGTAGGAATTGCAGACATAATTACAAACGGCTCAGGTCTACCAGTAGTAGGCAAAGCAGTACCATAAGCAGTACAAATGCCGAGTTGACCGTTAGATAACTTAGTATCAACAGTAACATTATCGACAAATGTTTTTCCGTAACTTACAATTCTCATAGTAACGTTTTATTTTAAAGAATTACTTTCATTTATAGCAATTTGATAACCTTCATCTTTAAGTTTACCAAGAAGCTTCTGTGTAGCAAGGTTAATAATCTCGGTTTTAAACGGAAGTTCAGTAGCAGTATCAGTTATAATATCAAACCTAGTAGGTTGTCTAAGATATGTGATAGCAACATCAGTAATCACAAACGTATCATCCATATCTACTAAAACCCTATTACTTTCTATCGTACATATAGGATGAATGTGTCTATTAAGACGATTGTGATACGTTTGAAGCATATCCCTACGCTGAACATCAGAAACTAAATCCATACCGGCAGATTTGCTCTCTCGCACCTTTGTAATCACTCCGTCAGAAGTGATAACCTCGTATAAGCCCGAATAATGCTCGTAGTTAAATTGTACTAATTCAATAGTATATTTATCTCCAACTACAATTAGCTGTGGCGTATCGAAGTAAAACACTAGTGATTCGGGGTAATACTCGTTATTGTAGCGTTCATAAGTCACATTGTAACCTTTTCGCAGCAATATGGAGAGCATATAGTTGATATATTCAAATAGACCCTCTTTACGATAGATCTTAACAGGATAATGAAACGTAACGGTATCATTACCGATTTGAATAACGAAATCTTCTATATAACCGGGAATAGTTTTAAATAGCTCACTGATATTAACAACGTAAATCCTAGTAGTAACAGATTCAGTTGCTCGATAACGTTTAAACTTATCATATATAACACTTGCATCATAAGAGACACCATGTAGGTAATTCGCAGGTAAAAAAGCGAAGCCTCTATTACCCTCATTTGCGAGAAGGTAAAGAGGACTTCTATATGTAGTCTTTAGCACCTGCAAATCATCGTAATAACGACCAGTCTCTTCAAAGGCTTTAATCTTTTGCGTAAGCAGTACGTCAATAGCTTCATTAAGAGCAATATCAATATACTGCGGACGAATAGATTCTTGCCTATTAGCATTAATCTGCTGAATCTTATCGTTTACAGCAATATGTGCTTCTTTACAACTACTATACATACTGACACTATTTTGTTAGTTTATAACCGAAGCCTTATAAGCAGTGAAAAGTTGTGCTTTATATTCAACATTTTCGGGAGCAGCTAAGAAAGCCATAACACCCTCAATGGAAGAACCAAGAACTACTTCTGGACGCACAGTGTCAAAGTAATTATCACCGTCTTTCGTAATGACTTGAGCGGCGAGTAACTTATAGACTTGCGCCATTGCTTCTACATTCTTGTTATCAAACAGAGAAATAAACGCATCTGCATTCGTTTGAGAAAGTTCAGCTACAGCCGTCTGCAAATCTCCATGTTCCATTTTAATAATCTGTAGAGTATCAGCAGGAGCATTACAGATAAGCATATTTCTAATACGTTTATAAGAAGACTCATCACCTGTGAACAACTGAGCCAACTTAGTAGCAGTATTAACAACAGCTTTAGTCTTAGCATCTTTCATACGCTTAACATCTTCGATGCTATGTAAGTAAAACCGAATGTTAGTAGATTTCTCGACATCTTCCGGTTTATTAGCAACAGTAGAAGTAAGCAGAGCAAGACGCCAAAGAATATAATCTTGCGGCTTAATAGGAGTCATGTACATATACAGATTCTCTTCATGAACCGCAGTACCTTCACCAAAGAGCATAGCATCAAAAATAGCTTTCTCTAATTTATTCGGAGCAACCTCAGTATTAATACTGTTCTTTTTAGCCCAATCAAGAATAGCATCACGTTTAACAGGATCGTTAAGAGAAAACTCCCAACCAGTTTCAAGCTCATAACCTTGAGCGGGAACTTCAACAGTTGAGTTTTTAAGATGCTTCAAAACGAGGTCTTGAAAGTTTACGTTACGGCTATCAGCAGAAGCTCCAATGATCGTAGGAAGTATAGAAGCCATTTCAGCAGTTTTACTAGATAGAGTAAGAACCGCTTTAATGCTCGGACCGAAAATAGTATTGAAAGCACCAATACTTTTCTGATTCACGACTTGAAACATAGTCGGATTCAGCTTTAACGCTAAGGTTATTTTGCGTGAGTATATCATATAGTTTATACTTTAGTAAGTTTATACTTTACAATAATCGTAATGTACGCTTATTCAAAAATCATTTCAGCCCAGAAAGAAGTAGTACCATTAAGCATATTGATACCTTGTGAAGACATAACCTCATAAGTAGCAATATCCTCTCTAGTAGATAACATCTTACTATAAGCACCCCATTCTTTAGGTAGCGGAGTAATACCTTGATAAACACCGTACAAATATTCACGACCCTCTTCACAAACCAACTGAATATTTGCTTCACCACTCGTGTTATCAATAGAGTGATCCAAGAACACCATCGTATAAGAGGTAACAGGGAAGCCACCATACATACGACCATTCTTACGATCCATTTCGGCACGAGAACCGGTATCAAACAAATCTACAACCTTAACAGAAACGGTAGCTCCGGAATAGTGCTTATACTGATTGAAGTATGCACCATAAGAAAGGATACCACCACGGCTTTGAATCTCCTCAGAACCTAACTTATCAAAGTAACCATTTCCGATAGCTTCATTCTTAATACACTGTTGGAACATTTTAGAACCACCTTTACCGGTATAAAGAACGATATTTTTGTTACTCAAATCAATATCGTTACGAACTTCAAAGATACGAGAAAGAATCATATCAATAAGCTCAATAGTCATGAATGAGTATTCGAAGTAGTTACCAAATGCGATAAGAATATCACGAACACCAGCACCACGAGGAATAGGTTTATTTGAATGTTTTTCTTGATTGTGAATAACACCGTTAATATCACGGTTGTAAGCAGAGAACCACAAATCCTCTTCTAACAAACGTCTACGCATGAACTCGAACTGACGCATTTCATAAGGCATCCAAAGAGTACCTTTAGAACCATCATCATAATCAAGTTCAAACTCGGTTACGATATTAGCAATGTTACCGGTAATAATTTTGGAGAATCTATGGAAACCAAATTGGTTAGTCATTTCACTCCAAGATTCAGCAGTAGAACGAGAACCAGTAGATAATTCACCGGCAATCGTAGGAGCACCCATACCCCAATATTTACCTCTCTCAAAATTGCTGAGATCAATAAACTCATCAGGATTACCACCAAGGATAATCATTTCATAGATATATCCACCAGAAGCAGTCTGCTCACCATCGGTCTGCATACGAACCATGTGCTTTCCGTCAGGAGTAATAGCAGAATACTGATAAGGAATCCAGTTATCTTGGAACTCCGCTTTGAAAGACATAAACCCTTTACCGGGGGTTTGAGTAGGCGTAATCAAACGCACAATCGGGGAAGTGACAGTAGGTTTCCCCATAATCTTCCACTTATACTGAGTATCACCAGCATTAATAGGTTTCTTACGAGAGATATTCCCTTGACCTTCTGTAAGAGAAAGAAGAGGGAATTGATTACTGTTCCTACCCCAAAGATAAGTAAGAGACTTATTCAAATCGACAGCACCAAGAACATTAAAGTTCAATAGCATATCGGCATCAGAGTAAACCTCTTTGGAATACTGTTTTTTTCCAATTTCTCTAAGCATAGTTACGATAATTATTTATTTGAATCAATAATACCACCCGGAACAATAGGACGTCTATTAGGATTAACTTTAGTACCGCCACCTTGAATGGATACCTTAACTTTAGGTTTACCACTAGAAGTAATGTTCAAACGACGAACAGCTTCTTGTCGTATAGATGCAGCAGCTAACTGACTAATATCAGCACCTAACAAGTTACGAAGTGCTACCATAGCGAACGTTTCATTATCAGCAAGCATATCAAAAACATCTTTCTGAGCTTGCGTATAGAAATCACCATTAACTTCAACAACAGGAGCTGTTAAATACTTGACAATATCTTTACGAGAAAGAATTTGCTCTTTACCATTAACAGTTCTTTTAACGCCTGCTGTTGGAATTGCAAGACCTCCGATAGTACCTTTATTAACGATCTTATCGTATAAAGAATCAGGAATGTTAAGCACTTTAGCTTTACCATTCTCATCATAGGTAATACCGTAGGCTTTATCAAGAGCCTCTTGAGCAGCTTGATATTCGGCTTCTTGCTTAGCATTTGCGGCTTCAATCTCACGTCTCTGAGCATTAGCAAGATAATCAAGACTTTCTTTAGCAGTTTCAGCTAATACTTTATCAGCTTTAGAAAAACGAATAATACGTTCGATTTGAGCATCAGAAGTACCTTTGCGTTTTTCAGCAGAACGAATAACAGCTTCTAACTGATCATCTGATTTATCTTCAAGGGTCATTGTAGTCCAATCAACATGATTAGCAAAACCCTCAAGAGAACCATACGTTTGTTTGTAAAGAGCAGCTTGATAAATATCCGGATTAGTACGGAAGAAATTGTTGATAGCTTCACTTTCAGCTTGACGTTTAGCAAGCTCTGCAATATCAGCATCACGTTGAGCAAGACCTTCAACAGTCATTTCGTATTGCTTAGGAGTACCATCAGCATTTACCGGAGTTAAACCAGAAATAGCAGAAATAGCAGAAACATCTATAGTTTCCTCTTGAGTTTCAGCAGCAGCAAACTCATCTAACTGAGCTTTAGTGTAAACAATCTCTCCGTCTTTAACGGCATTACCGTCAGCATCAAGATCATACTCAACATCACCGTCATCGGTAGTAAGAACAATCTTAGTAGGAGTTTCAGTTTCAGTTTCAGTTTTTTGAGTAGCAGTTTTAGCAGCTTCTTCTTCAGCTTTACGTTTAGCTTCTTCCTCTTCTGCTTTCTTACGTTCTTCTTCTGCTTTAGCAGCTTCTTCTGTTTCTTTAGCAGTTTTAGCAGCTTGTTCAGCAGCTATCTCTTCCGCAGTTTTAGTAGTATTACTATCAGTAACACCACCGGGAACAATAGGATTTGGCATAATGTTTTATCTTTTATAAATTAAGTTATAACAGTGACAAATGTAATAATAATATATGTATTAAAAATGGCATTAGAAATATTATTAGAAACAGCATTAGTACCGCCTATCACACGGCTCTCTGAAATTCCAATTAATTTATGCCATTTTAAGGCTCAAATAAAGACCTCTGACGAACCCAAATTTCAGTCGATATAGTTGTTCAATTCAACAAAAATAAGAGCCTACATTAAGACTTCCGTGGCTTATTGGCGTTAATACGATTTATGCGCTTTTGTTCCTCAAACTTGGCACGTTCCAGATTAGCTCTATCAATATCTAAGTTTAACTTAGTCATTTTAAGATAATCATCAAGAGTACCACTATTAGATTCATCTTCACTAATGTAATCATTACCGTTCTTATCTACTTGAAGCTTAGCATCAGTAATAATAATATTAGTAAGATTAGTATCAGCAGCAATAGCTTCCTTAGAATCGCGATCAAGTTGAGCTTGTTCAGCTTCAAATTTACGTTGAGCTTCCGCATTAGCAGCACGAGTTTGTTCAATCTCAGCATCCCACTTCTTTTGAATCTCTTCTTTTTGAAGTTCAAATTGACGTTGAGCTTCGGCAGCTTCTTTAATATATTTGCGTAAAGAAGCAACGTTATGATTACAAACAGCTTCAGCAGCTACATCGTAATTTCCATTTTGAGCAGCACCAAAAGCAATTTCTTCAAGCTTACGTACTTGTTCATTAAGTTCAGCAGAGTTACCAACAAAGATACCTAAATTAGAATTAACAAAGTCAGTACCATTTACACGAACTTGAACAATCTCATTGGTATTTGGATCTACATAAGAACCTTCATAGCCATCAATCCAAGCAATCTTAGCAGCATCAAGATTAGCCATCATATCACGAGAGCGGAAGCAATCAAATATTTTAAGTGACCATACAGACCCCATTAGAGCTTGATTAAGTCCCATTTCAGTGACAGCTTTACCGGCACGAGCTTGAATATCTCCTGCACGTTGATCGTTCATATTAGCAAGTTCATATGCTTCTTGCTTAATAGATTGCTTAATTTGATTAATAGTATTAAGATAATTAATCATTGTAGTATTAGCAATCTCTTTAATAGCTTGAAGTGATGCTTGTTGTTTAGCTATTTCACTATCATCAAATACAAGAGTACCATCTCGATTAGCTGCATCAAGACGCTCTTCCATAGTCATATCTTTAGTATCAGCTAAGAAACTTTCAGGTATCAATAGCCATGACCGGAATTTACTAATAGTACGTTCCTCAACTAAAGTATAAAGACGATAAAGAGCAAGATAAGGTAATAAGCGATAAGGAATAGGTTTAGGATTATTAAGAAGCATCAAACGACTTAAACCATTATAAGGTAACTTACAATGATTAAGATTATTCACTTCTTCACGTTGAACAATAATAGGTTGAGCTTTAGTATATACACCCCAATCTTTATCACCAAAACGATAAGCTTCCCAACATTGAAGAACCCAAGTATATTCAATATCAATATCACCAAGAGTAGTATCTAAGACATAATCTTCATCAACAATCTTTTGCTCAATCTCACCATAAGCATTAGTGTAAGTAAGAACACCACGCTTCATAGGAACCTTAAAAACACAATGACGAGCTTTGAGGACCCCGGTAGAGGGCAAGGAGTGGTACGGAGCAGCATTCTGCGCATCAATCGTAGGATTAAAAGCAATCTCACGAGAACGAAGCATAACAGGAGTAACTGTATATTCACCCGTACTTTTATGATTATGAATTATATCTTTAATGTAAGCAATATCTCTTTTAGAAAGAACTTCTTGATATTCACCAATTATATCATTGATGTTAATATCAAACTCTCGCATCCCATAATCATCATCTTCAACAAAAAGATTACCACTATCAATTCGATAATACTCAAGAGGAGAAATAATTTCAAAAATAACATCATTGTATCTTACATCACGATAAGAATAAACGCTTTCAGTACAGAACCAATAATAAAAAGCTTGAATATATTTCTCATTAGCTTTAATAAGGGAATTAAGAAGATCAAGAGTTTTCTGACCACGATCAGCTTCTTCATCAATCCAATCCTTAGCAGCTTGTTTCATAAAGTCTTCAGCAGATGGAAGATCTTTAGAAGGCTCACCGGTTTGAACACCATTAGCATTCATGATGTTTATAAATTGCTGACGAAGAAGACCATCAAGAGCAACACGGAGATCAGCATTGCGTCTAGTGACAACATCAATATCAGCATTATAAACTTGGTAGTTATTATAGGTGTTAATGAACTCTCCTATATATTTCTCTTTAATAGGAGTAATAAAATCAACATCTCTAATCTTACCAGGCAAATCTTCTTTTCTACCATTAACGGAGTTGTAGGTCGCCATTACATACTTGTAAGTAGATTCATCTACAATTCCATTTGCAGCGTCAAGAAAGGCTTTAATATCTGCTTTATCATTATTAGAATGAGCAGTAGCAATAACCCAATCACACATAGCCTTAGTCCAAACAGCTCCACGCTTAGTAGCTTCCGAAGCAAAAACATCAGGCTTTTCTAAAGAATTAGGAATCTTAGAAGCATCCATTTAACGACGATTTAAACGATTTGCAATACGTCTGTCATTATTCTCTGTATTACCTTCAACAAGACGCTTAGTATTTAAAGAGTCTGCAAGAAAGACATACATAGCAACAATAGCAGCACTAATATGGTCGAAGTTACCCTCAGCAGTAAATCTCTGACACTCTAGAAGCAATCGAACACTACTAATAGACTTAAGTCTACGAATAGGTTTACCATCAGCAGTATATGAAAGAGGTTCATAAATAAACTCCTTTAGCATACGAAGACCATTATATTTCTTATCACCATCACCAATTACAATACCATAATCATTATTGTTAGGATTAGTCAATTTACGAGTATTGGCATTGGTTGGGTCAAGCATTAAGTAACGTCTAAGTTTATATTTAATAAAGTTAGAAACAGTCTCACCAGTACCAGCTTCCGGACAACATTCAGCATTATACATAAGACACATACCCATAGTGACTATATCATTTTGCTCCATTGTGTCCAAACGCCCTATATATTCGCATACAAGCAGTTTTTGATTTGGATATGGAGTAATAGTATTACTACGCATCCATACTTGTGCAGAATAAAGAGAATGTTTATCTGTTACGTCTTTTTGAGCCTTATCTACCTTATACGCATCCACACTGACAAAATATAAATCTTTAGGCACTTCACCATTTACTAAGAACGGACGATAGTACATTCTAACGCAACCGTGAGTATCATCACGAGAACCATGCGGAACTTGATTAACAAACTCATGGAATCTACCTTTACCAAATATATCACGCTTAATACATTCAGCTTTTGGTATAAATTCAGCTTTATTAGAATTACCTAAATCATTAACGACAATCCAACCATCTTGAAAGAATCTAGTAGCATTATCATTAATTAAATCTGAAACATGTAGATTAAGTTCAGGAGAAGCGAACATATTCTCTGTTGTATTAATGAACGCTTCGGCAGGAGTATTAGCACGTTGTGCTTTATAGATTATATGAGTTTCACTATCATTATTATGAAAATGATTCTCTTTATCTTGTTTATCCCAAGCATAAGCAGTGAATATAATTGAATTACCACGTTCAACATAAGGTTCACAATCCCATACTTGTGGAAAGAAGAAACCACATACTTCATGACGTTTATTAATATCCCAAACGTTTTCCATGCAAAGCATCTTATTCATTTTGGGATTATAAAAGGCTTTACTAAATGCAGCCCAGTTAGCACCTTTAGTACCACCCGTACCATAAACACGAATAGTACCAACAGATATAGCACCAGATTCAGTATTAGATAAAGTAACATCAAGGGCTTTTTGGAGGTTAGGGCAATTGTGAAAAATAGTAAAATCTTCTAAAAGACATAGACTATCACCATCAACTTCAAAACCATAATATTCATCTTTACCAATAGATTCAATATCAAATCTACATTCAAGAGGATTTTTTTGTAAAGCTGTATATTCAGGACATTGTTTACGTTTAACTTTAGTTGGAATAATCCAACCTTTACTAAGAAGAAATATACGATAATAAGTACAACCATTAACAACTTTTGTTTTAACAGTAGTTTTAATACCTAAACTTCTAGCTATATAAACAATACCTGCTGTAACAGATTCAAGTTTTTGAATAATTTCAAAATTATGCTTTCTAGCATCATAATTACCATCAGTATCAATAATACCAGCTAGAAATTGCAAACGAGATTCTCTATCTGTACAAATATAATTTTTAGGTATAAATTTATTATCTTTTACACCCATAGCATCAAGAGCTTGTCTAAACCAATTTAAAGAACAATCTTTTTTAGTAAATGAAATTCGTTTAGCAAGTTTACTTGTACTATGATTATAAATATTACAAACTAAATTATTAGCGTTTGCAAATTCTTTCAAAGCATCTATAACCTCAATATCAGGATTTGTAAATCTAGCAGAATCTTTGTCGCCATCTCCTATCCATAATCCAAATATATAAGGGTCAATAAGGACATCTTTATGTTCAAATTCGATACCATTTACTTTTTCAAGAGCATAGCATTCACGCCATCTAGGATGTAAAGATAAAGTTTTAATATGATTTGGAGCTGTAATTAACTCTTCTCTAACTATATTACCATAAGCTTTGCGATATATAGTACGAATCGGATGTTTGCTATTAACAATATGTTCAATACCATTTTCAGGAATAACTTTATACATATTATCAATACCATGTGTTGTAGCTAAGACAGTTCTAGGTTTACTATCAGGTCCCATAAGAATATCTCCAGCAACAATATCTTCGACATTTTTAATTGAGCCATCAAACATAATAAAACGAGTACCTTTAGCCACGCACTTACCAGCTTCCTCGAAATCAATCTCAATAGCTTTCTTACCTACAGCAGCAGATTCATTCTTACCAATAGCAACGCTATAAAGATTAGAAAGCCAACCGAAGTTTTTAAGACCTTTAGTAGATACACGATAACCTAGAAGTATATCATCAATAGCCTCAGAAATATAACCACGACGCCAAAATGTATGTTCCTCAAAATGGTCAAGACATTTCTTAGCCATAAATGTAGTAGCACCTTTATCTGTAAGATAAGCTAATTGGTCAGCAGCAAGAGTTACCGTAACATTCGGAAATAAGTTAATTGTATTTGCAGCTTGACTACCACGTTTATATGAGAAACCTTTACGACGAGCTTTAGCCTTAGTAAGATGAAACTTATTATTAGCTATAAATTCATCTATTTTAAAGTTCCAATAATCACCATCCCAATAACGAGGAAAACCCATAACAGTTTCAACGTATTCAGCACCTTCACGTTTAAGTCTTGCACGTTCTTTATCATTAGGTGTACGTTCAATACGACCATAATTAAGATAAGTATAATGTGCACCAGTTATACGTAAAGGTTGAAGTAAACTCTCACGTTCCTCATCAGTAGTATTAGCATCAAAGAACTTAGGAATATCTTTATAATAAAGTTTAGCTTTAACGAAAACACCTTTCTTACGACGAGATGTTTCTCTTTGCCAAAATGATTCATAAGCCGGAGTACTAGGATCGTAATCACAATACGTACCATATTCATCAAAAGTATCAGCAGCTTTAGAAAGTCTTTCTATATTAATAACAATGAAATCAATATTCATAAGAATACCACCAGAGTTACCAATAAGAAAATCATTATCCGGATCATATAAAGGCTTATTAGTAATATAACTAATACCCTTGGATGCTTTCGGATATTTACTTTTATCTTCACAGAGATAATCTATAAAAGGAATATCTCCACGTTTATAGCCCCACTTATTCTCAGGAGCAGCATTGATGCCATCACAACTATTTTTCCAATAAGCATGAATAAACATAAAGTTATCAATAGCATCTTGTGAAAACTCATATTTACCATTCATAGCTTAATCAATCATATCTATTCCGCCACCAACACCATTATCTATATTGTTATGCACATCCATTGAAGCAGCAAGCTCTTTACCACCACGAACAATAGTTTTCTTGAGTTTAGACTTAACGTAATTATCTTCCGCTTCTTTAAGTTCAGCAATAAGTTTAGGTAAGTCTTTACCCATCTTCGTAATCTCACGCATATAACCGAGCATACCACCGATCTCTTCTTTAGTAAAAGAGTCTTTCTTTAGATCATTACGAAGATTCTTATTCATAACAGCCATAAGATCTTTACCAGCTTGAAGAGCATTAACAGTTTCAAAGAACATCTGTCCAACATAATTGATATTATGCTCAACAAGCCAATTGATAGCTTCAATCATATCTTTAGTTGGTCTAAAGTCTGAATTAAGTTGAGCAACTTCAATAGCATAATCAAAAGCCTTTTGATCTTTTAAACCATTACGATGAATATATCCGTCTTCATCAGCATAACAATCAATAAACTTAAATATCTTATACATAAGTTCTCTATCATTATGCCAATCATTATAAATAGTAGCAAGAATAGGAACTTTAAGAATTTGCTCTACATTCAGAATAAGTTTAGAGCCTTCAACCAACCATACGTGCAGTGCCATAACTAATAGTTTTATCTGTTTTATTACGAGCAATAAAAAAGCCCGTACCAACTTAATGATACGGGCAAATATAAAAATTACTTTTTAAATACAAAATACAATAATAACAAAATAAAATCTTTATAGTAACTATTACTTTACCATATACTATTAGTAACTAAATTAATAGTTTCAGTTCCTACACTTGATACAATAATATATTCCTCTTTATCATCAGCACTACTATAAACATCATAGTTGACACTTAATGCTTTATTACCGGAACTTTAATTAGGAGTAATAGTTACAAATGATTTTTTCATATTTATTTGATTTTATATTTTAACTGTCATGATAAACAGCTTTCCAAATAAAATTAAAAAGTTCAATTTTTTTATTATTTGTAAGCAAAATAGCAATATTTGGTCTATGGTTTAATGCAGAATTAATATTAATAATTTCAGTATTACCGATAGTAATTCCACCAGCAATATTCAAATCAAATACATTTTTACCTAATTCGCTATAAACATCAACAGTTAATTCTTTTTTAGGAGTATATATTGGATTTCCATTTATACTTCCTAAAAAGGCAACAACTTTTTCACCTTTATAATGAGAAGGTATTTCTGCATTAACTTTAATCCGTAAAAATGAAGCAGGATTTTCATTAAACCTACCTATTTCTTGAATAGGTGTGGGAAATATAAATCTTCCCATTTGAGGGCTAGTCATTGATACTCTAATATCTGTACTCATACCAAAATTTCCAATAGTTACTAAAGTTCCATTAGAAGAATATACACCACCTGCAATTTCTATACTTCCAAGATTTGAGGCTTTTTGAGTAATATTTATTGTTTTATTAACCCCCCCCCCAGATACAGTTAAAATGGTAGATCTTTCATTTCCACTATTTTGTTCACAAGTAACATCAAAAGAACCATTATTATTCCCTGATGCATTAGGAACTGTAACAAAATCTTTATTCATATCTTTAGTTTTATTTATTTATCAATAAAAGATTCAAATTGTTTCATAAACAAATTTATTTGAGTAGCATAAGCATCGACAACATATTCAATATCATTCGCATAATCTTCATTAGCTTGAACGAATAAACAGTGAACATACTCATGCCAAAACGTTTGAGTTC